>NZ_JASATH010000088.1:0-31637 GCF_038440215.1 Inquilinus sp. OTU3971
CTCGCCGGCACGAAGACGCCGCCGGCCATGGCAAGGGACAGCGCGCCGATCGCCACACCCAGGCCGACGCTGGTCGGGATGTAACCGCGGGCGCCATGGCCCAGGATCTTGGCAACCTGCGCAGGTGTCTCGATCTCCCCGAGCACGACCGTCGGAATCTGCGGGAAGTCCTGGCTCAAGGCCTGGAGGTCGTCCACCAGATCCGGATCGTCCGCGTTCGCCGCCCCGATGACGAGCAGGATTGCTGAAGTCGTGCGGGAGACCGCGGCATCGCTGCGCCAGTCGCTGACTCGTGTGTAGGTTTCGCCCCGGAACTGGTCGCTTTCCGCTTGAAGGGCCAGTCTGAGAATCTCCCCTCCGAGGGCGCGAGGATCGATGACCGAGATCAGCGTTTCGCCGCGGGCTGGAGAGGACATCGTCCGAGCCGTCGGATCGACGGTCTCCTCTATGGGAGCATCGACCTCGTCAACCGACCGGGTGCTGAACCCCTCCTCCATGCGGGCGAGCAATTCAACCCCGGCGACACTCGTTCCTCTATATACAATCATGTCATCACCTACAGAAGCGGGACTCTCAATATTGTTGGTACTGGGCATTAAGGTCGAGAGATATCGAGTTGTGCAGAATCTATATTATTCAGGACCAAAATAAACACTTCATAATCTGGAGTGTTATTGTCCATTGCCGTGATCTGACTCTTAGATGAGGCCGCCGCAAGCTTCCTGCCCGAGACTGCCATTCCGTGCTCCACATCAATTATCAATTTTCCTAAAATCCAATATAGCCGGCTAGAGGACCTAGCCGGTTTGACATAGACCAATGGCCGTGCAGAATTGGGAGTCTGGCCCCACCGGCAGGCCTCTTCCTTTGAAGCGGCGTCAGCTCGCGACCCCTCCGCATTCAGCGAAATCAGGTACTTGCAGCGCCGATCGGCGTCGGTACTCCATGCTGATTGACAGCAATGGGGACAAACTGGCCCCGAACCTGGTCCGGTCCCGGGCGTCGCCGTGGCGATGAGATGAGAGATGTCCGGTTAGGAGGAGCCTTCTGGGGCTCGTTAGAAGAGCTGTGCGTAGGCATCCGACATCTGGGAACGGATGTGAACGGGGACGATCGGAGGCTTTCAGAAACGAGGGTTTTCGCGGGTCTGACTGGCCCGACGGAGGACGGGCCTGTCGGCGCCTTCACAAACCTCTGCCATTGGAAATTCGAATGACAATCGGTTTGCGAAAGAGGCGGCAAGCCCGCCATGTCGCGAGCTCCTTCGTGGATCGAGCGAGAGACCTTACGGGCAGGCGTGTTCGGGCAGCAGCGCGGCTTCAGCGAAAATGGCCGCTCATCTCCCTTTCCACCGCCTTCCTCGTCGCCTTCTCGATCCGGGCATGGTCTCGCGGCTCCGGCCCGTGCTGCCAGCTGATCTGGATCACGCCCATGCGGTTGACCTTGAAGCGCCCGCGGTACGGGCCGCAGGAGAGGGTGCCGCCACCATCGGCGAGGCGGACAGTCCAGTCTAAAGCGGAGAAGCAATCGGCTGGCACGAATCCCTTGGTCATGCCTCACCTATTCACCGCGGATGTGCCCGTACCAGCGCCCAATCTAGTCCGCGCTGGAGCGACGGTCGATGGCTGCCGGTCGACACGAAAACCTGGGGGTCGTGTTGCCTCATGGCGGAGTTTCACCGAACGCGTCGATGTCGGGATGGGCAGCCTCGCTTGCCGGCGCGGCGGCAAGCGAGGCTGAGGCGTCTGTCTCACACCCGCCGTCGAGGATGATCCGGCGAGCGGCCTCGGTGCGGACAAGATTGCAACTCAGTGGCCTGACCCGTAAGTCCGGCGAGGTCGGACTTTGGCTGTAAGCCACACCAGCTGATCGTTTGGCGCAATCTTGTCTCTCGATGCCATCCAAAGAGCCTCGCGTTCAAAGTCCTCGCAACAGAGCGTGCGATTGAACGCCGTGATATGTACAGTATAGGTCATGATACAGACGCTGTTCTTGTCGAACACGTCCACAACCCGCTCGGTCATGTCAGTCCCCTTGGGGAGGCGAGCTTGTGCTAACCCGTCCCTCTCTCCTATGGCGTGACTGCACGGCATCAGTGGATTGGGCATGCCATTGATGCGCTGCGGACGCCTGCAAATCAGCTGCAGCACGTCCGCCAAGTGCCTACCCGTTCGCCGCGACCTCGGTTCAGCGCGAGTTACCCCGGATATTCGAACTTCGGGGCGTCGTTCAGCTGCTGCTTGGTCATGGTGATCCGGCCATGATCAGGGTACATCCGCTTGGTCTCGGTCATCGCCGGTGCGGTGGTTCCTTCTGGAGTCGGCGGCGTCGTGCCGGCAGCCGGAGGCATGGTGCCAGCGGGAGGCGTCGTGCCGGGCGCCGTCGACGGCTCGGTCGGAGTCGGCTGCGTACCGGGAGCCGCGGCGGGAGGAGGATTGATGGGCTGATCGCTCCACTGCACTTCGCCGAAGGGGATGGCGACGTCCTTCTCCCCGATGCCGAGGAAGCCGCCGACGCCGACCACAATCGCCTGCATCTGGCCCTTGCGGTCGACGAGGACCTCGTTGACTTCCCCAACCCTTTCATCATCGGGTCCGTAGATGCCGACGCCGATCAGCTTGGAAGCCCGCCAAGTGTCGGCCGACACCTTGTCGGCAGTAATGACTTCGGACGTCGCGGCGGCACCCGTGCCGGATTGCGCCGGCGGGGCTGCGGGCTGGTTCGTTTGCGCAAGCGCCGGCCCCACGCCGAGCGCAGCTATCGCGACGCATGCGATCAGATGCTCCTTGAACATGGGAGCGCTCCTTTTCGTGATTTCGGAAGGGTCGGATCGCCGTTCTTGCAGAACGCGGGATCGCGGAGGACCTCAAAGGGCCGCTGACGGCCTTTCGGATGGATGACTGCCCTCGATGCGATCGCGTCAGCGACCATGAGAATGCCCCCGGCGCAGTGGCCAGGACCGACCCATTTGATCACTACGGGAACGGGGAAAAGTGGCAGCCGGTTCCGATCCGCCGCGCTCCTCACGCAAGAGGCAGAAGGGTCGACCAACCGAGGCATAGGAGGGAGGCCGATGGCGGCCGTCGCGCTGGCGTATCGAACGCAATCGTCGTCGGCTGACCGGCGTCTGCCGTAGCGGCCGGTCGAGCAGTCGCTGGCGAGGCGGGTCTCGGTCAAACCGAGCGCAGCGCGTTGCGGGCGCGGTGGAGCCGAGCTCGGAGGGTCCCGAGCGGCAGATTCAGGCGTTTGGACACTTCATGGTAGGAGTCGCCTGCAATGGCGACGCGCTCCAGCACCTCGCGATGGTCGCTCGACAGGGCCGGCCATCGGGCCTGGGGGCTTGTCACGTTGTCGAGCGTGGCCGCGATTAGGCCGGCATCCGCCAGGCTCAGGCCGCAGCGCCGGCCGCATCCCGCCATGCCGCGATCGCCTCCGCGCGAAAGCGGCGGTGCGTGCGGGCGGTGGTGAGGTGACGGCAGACGTTGAAGGTGTTGTAAGTCGCGGCATGCATCGACAGGAACCGCTGCGCCGACGCGGCAGATTTGAACCGTTGCAGCTTGCGCTCCCGTCGCCGAACCGGGACATGCGAGCTTTCGGCCCGGTTGTTTTGCCGCTTGGCCCTGATGTGAACTGCGGCGCCCAGGCCCAGATCGCGAAGCGCAGCGGCGTAGGCCGGACACTTGTCGGTGACCCACTCGTTCGGGGCGATCCCCTGCTTCCGGAGGAGCTTGCGCATCAGCTTGCAGGCGGCAGCCGCGTCCCGCCTAGCCTGAACCAGCACCTCGAGCACCTCACCCTCGGCATCGACGGCCCGCCACAGGTACATCTGCTTGCCACCGATCCGGATGAACATTTCGTCGAGGTGCCATCGCCGATGCGGCGCCGGTCGCCATGCACGAAGACGCCGAGCGATTGCGGGACCGAAGCCGATCACCCAACGCCGGATCGTCTCGTACGACACCTCGATGCCGCGCTCGGCGAGCAGGTCCTCGACGTCGCGGTAGCTCAGGGTGAAGCGAAGATACATCCAGATGGCGCGCTGGATCACATCCGGTGGAAAGCGGTAGCCGGAATAGCAGGGTTGGGCCATGGCAAACCGCTATGCTGATCGCCACAGTCCCGCAAGGCCGCGAACGTGACAAGCCCCTCGACAAGACGACGACCGCACGTGGAAATCCCGCTCTCCCACACGAGCAACCACTAGCTTCGCCCAGCCGACGGAGTTGCGCCCTGCCCGTCAGGAAATGGCCGCTGTGGTGGCTCGGGGATTTCGGATGATGGCGGAGGCCGCGGCCGGGTCTGGCGGCAGCACGGCGCCCTTCAAGGCAATCGAATACGGCTGGGTAGGATGTTCGAGCACGGTCCGTGCATCACCGCTTTCGATCACCCTGCCCTTTTGCATGATGATGACGCGATCGGAGATGTAATAGGCCGTCGCCAGGTCGTGCGTGATGTAGATGATCGACACCTTGAGCTCGTCCCGCAACTCGCGGAACAGGTTGACGATCGACATGCGGAGCGAGGCATCGACCATCGAGACCGGCTCGTCGGCGACGATCAGCCCGGGCTCGGGGATCAGCGCCCGGGCCACCGCGATGCGCTGCAACTGACCGCCGGACAGCTCGTGCGAATAGCGGCCCCTGATCTCGGCCAATGACAGGCCGACGCGCTGCAGCGCTGTATCCGCGGCCGCCTCGCGATCCCGGTTCGTCCCGGCCTTGCGGAAGCGGTTCGCCGTGGCGAAGAGGTATCGATCCAGCCTAGTCAGCGGGTTGAACGCCTCGAACGGGTTCTGGAACACCGGCTGCACCCGGGCCATGAAGGCCTCGCGCGCCGCCCGGCCCCGGATGGTCGCGACATCCGTTCCGTCGAAGACCAGCCGCCCCTCGCTCGGCACCTCGTTACCCAGCATCATCTTGGCGAGGGTCGACTTGCCGGAGCCGGATTCGCCGACGATGGTGAAGATCTCGGGCTTGTCGGCCTCCAACGCGAAGCTGACATCGTCCACGGCCTTCATCGAGCGGCGCGAGAACAACCCGCCGACCGGAAAGACCTTGGTGACGTGATCGAGCTTGAGCAGATCGGTCATGGCGCGGCGACCTCCCCGGCGCGGAAGCAGGCGACGCGCCCCCCGGTCGCGCTCGGCAGCATCGGCGGCACCTCCCTGGCGCAGCGGTCGACGGCGAGCGGGCAGCGCGGGTGGAAGCGGCACCCGCTCGGCGGATCGGAAAGCGCCGGCGGCTTGCCGGGAAGGCTCTTGCGCACTCGGACGTCGCCGATGCGCGGCAGGCTGCCGATCAGATGCGCGGTGTAGGGATGCTGCGGCCGGTCGAACAGCGCCTGTGTCGCCCCCTCCTCCGCCAGCCTGCCGGCATACATGATGGCCAGCCGGTCGGTGATCGCGGCATGGACGCTCATGTCGTGGGTGACGAAGATGATCGACGCCTGGATGCGGGCCTGCACGTCCTTGATCAGCCGGAGCACGTCCTGCTGCACCAGCACATCGAGGGCGGTGGTCGGCTCGTCGGCGATGATGAATTCGGGCTCGCACACCGTCGCCAGCGCGATGGTGATGCGCTGGCGCATGCCGCCCGAAAGCTGGTGCGGAAAGGCCTCGAGCACGTCGGGATCGAGCCCCAGCCTTTCGAGATGCTGCCGCACCTTGGTCCAGAAGGCGGCGCGGCCGAGGCCCATGTGGCGATAGGCGAAGTCGTGGAACGCGTGCTTCACCCGGCGCACCGGGTTCAGGACGTTCATCGACCCCTGCATGATGTAGCTCAGATGCCGCCAGCGCGCCGGCTTGAGCTGTTCGGGCTGCGAATAGACGTCGATCGTCCTGCCGCCGAAATCGAAGGTCACCGAGCCGCCGATCACCCGCATGGGCGGGCGGATGGCCCCGGCCAGCGTCTTGATCAGCGAGCTCTTGCCGCTCGAGGACTCCCCGGCGATGCCGTAGACCTCGTTGCGGCGCACGGTCAGGCTGATGTCGTCGACCGCCCGCACCTCGCGCCGGATGCCGAAATGCTCGTTGACGTAGTAGGCCCTGAGCCCCTCGACCGTCAGCGCAGCGGGGCGAACCATGGCGGCGGTCCTGGCCTCGATGCTCAGAACATCGTGCATGTCAGGCTCCCATCCGGGTGAGCCGGCTGCGCGGATCGATGTATTCGTTCACCGACATGGCCAGCATGAACAGGCCGAGGAACAGGATGGCGACGAAGATCATCGGCACCGCTATCCACCACCAGATGCCGGCGACCATCGCCGAATGGGCGTTGGCCCAATAGATCATCCCGCCGATGGTCGGCCGGTTGATGTCGGAGAAGCCGAGGATCGACAGCGTCACCTCGAGTCCGATGGCCCAGATCAGGTTGTTCATGGTGGTGTAGAAGACGATCGGCATGACGTAGGGCAGATGCTCGCGGAGCAGGATCTGCCCGGTCCGCATGCCCGAGAACGCCGCGTGGCGGGTGAACTCGCGGTGCCGCAGCGACAGCGCCACCGACCGGATCAGCCGGCTGTCGTGCTGCCAGCCCAGCAGCGCGGCGGTGAGCGCGAGGATCGGCCACGTCATCTGGTCGCGCAGCACGAACACGAGCAGCAGCAGGATCGGGATGTTGGGCAGCGCGTTCAGCGTGTCGTTGAGGGTCATGATCACTCGGTCGACCCGCCCGCCGAGATAGCCCGATGTGAGGCCGACCGCGATGGCGATGGCCCGGCTGATCAGCGCCACGACGATGCCGAACAGCAGCGTGTTGCGCATCGCCGCGGCCAACTGCCAGAACACTTCCTGGCCGCGCGAGGTGGTGCCGAGCCAGTACTCCGCCGAGGGCGGCATGTCCGGGATCACCACATAGGTGGCGAGCTCGTCATAGGGCGAGAAGAACGATGCGATCACGAGCGCGAGAATGATCGAGAGAAAGATCATTCCCAGCAGGAACTCGCGGTTGTAGCGCAGCAGCCCGAACAGGATTTTCACGGCGCTATCCCAGTTTCACGCGTGGATCGATGAGCGGGTAGAGGATGTCGATCACGAGCATCGCGGCCGCCACGGCGATGACGGCGATGGTGGTGACGCCCAGCACGAGGCTGTAGTCGCCGGCATAGATGCCCGCTATCAGCAGCTTGCCGATCCCCGGATAGTTGAACACGAACTCCACGATCACCGCGCCGCCGAAGACATGGCCCAGCGTCAGCGCCAGGCCCGTGACCTGGGGCAGCATGGCGTTCCGCGCCACATACTGCGAAAAGATCGTCCGCCCGGGCACGCCGGCGAGCTCGGCATAGACCACGTGATCCTCGGTGACGAGATTGGAGACCAGCGAGCGCATCGAGATGAACCAGCCACCGAGGCCGACGCAGACGAGCGTCAGCGCCGGCAGCGAGCCGTGGATGATCACCGAAGAGATGTAGCCCCAGGTGAATCCCGGCTCGAGGTTGAGCTGGGCGCCGCCGCTGATCGGCAGGACCGGCCAGACATAGCCGAAGACGATGATCAGGGTCAGGCCGACGATGTAGGTGGGGATCGGCTGCATCGACATCACCAGGACGCCGACGGCGTTCAGGAGGCGGTTCTTGCGGAAATAGCCGGCGAGAGCGCCGAAGAGGTTGCCCAGCGTCCAGGAGAACAGCGTCGCGAGGGTCAGCAGCCCGACCGTCCAGGGCAGGGCCCGGCCGATCACGGTCATCACCGGGGTCGGGAACGCCGAGAGCGACGGGCCGAAATCCCCGGTCAGCACGCGGCTCCAGAAGGTGACGTACTGGTCGAGCAGCGATCCGTCGGTGCCGTAGAGCTCCCGCAGCGATTCCCGCAGCAGCTCGACCGAGCGCGGATCGGTGCTGCCGAAGCTGGTCAGCAGCGAGACCGTCTGCTCGATCGGATCGACCGGCGAGAAATGCGCGATCAGGAACGACAGCGTCACGCCGGCGAACACGACGAGTAGAAACTGGCCCAGTCGTCTTGACAGATAGATGAGAAAGCCGTTCATCCCGCCTCCCGGATTGTCAGGATCGGAGCGGACCAGCCGGCGAACCGGCTGGTCCGGGTGCATTGCAGGTTACTGGGCCGCCGGGGTCTTGGCCTTCAGGCTGACCACCATGTAGCGGATGTTCGACCAGTTCGGGCCCGAGGCCGAATACGGGTTGTCGATGCTCGGGTAATTGGTCCAGTAGGTCGTGTCGAACGGCGCGAACTTGTTGTAGGCCATCAGCGGGATCATCGGCATTTCCTCGACCGCAAGCTTGAGGAAATCCTGGCCGAGCGCCTTTACCTCAGGCGAGTCGAAGGCAACCTTCCGATTGCGCTCGATAATCTCGTCGAGGCGCGGGTCTCCCCAGCGCTGCAGGTTGCGCGGCGGCTGGATCTCGCCCAGCGGCTTGATGAACTGCGAGTGGTAGCTGTCGAGGAAGAAGCTGAGGTCGGGATGGCCGCCCCAGGTCTCGATGGACCAGTAGATGGCGGTCTCGAAGTCACCGGTCCCGAGGCGCTGGCCGTTGGTCGGTCCGGCGACGTCGACCTTGGCGTCGATCCCCGCCTGGCTCCACTGCTGGGCAATGGCGGTGCCGGCGCGAGCTAGCGTCGGAATGGCATCGCCTTCGACCTGGACCCGGATGGAGAAGGGCGTGCCGTCGGGCTTCATCCAGCGGTTGCCCTGCTTACTGAACCCGGCCTTCTGCAGCAGTTCGGCGGCCGCCTGCGCATCCTGCTTCCACCAGCCGAAGCCGAAGACGCGCTTCAGCTTCTCCGGATCGCTCGGGATCTGGTCGCCCCATTGCGAGCGAACCATCTTGGCCAGCACTTCGGAGATGTTGGGGTCATACGGCTTGATCTTGCGAATGCCGGTGTCGAGCTCGAAATTGGTGAGCCAGTCCTGCATCGGCACGAAATAGTCGTCCAGCGCCGAACCGGTCGGCGGAGTGGCGAGAGCCGAGAGGTTCGCGGCACCGCGATAGGAGCCGAGGGCCACGGCTCGGATGTCGATCAGCAGCGCCAGGGCCCACCGGACGTCCTTGTTGTCGAACGGCGGCTTCTCGGTGTTGAACAGCACTGAGGGCAGCGTCGGATCGGGATGGGCGAAGGGGAAGCCGGGGAGCCACGCGGCGCCCGTCGGGTTGTCCTTCATGATCGAGAACATGCCCTCGGGCGCGATGTCGTTGATCACGTCGAGGTTGTGGTTGCGCTGTTCGATGACGCGGGCTTCCGGATTGCCGGCGGCGCGATACACCACGTACTTCACCTGCGGCTGGCCCCAGTCCATGCCGATCGAGGTGCGCTGCCAGTCGTCGCGCAGCTTCCAGATGGTCCAGTTGCCGCCCTTGTCGTAGCTGTGCAGCACATAGGCACCCAGCGAGACCGGCGGGTTGTTGTTGTAGGCCAGCGGATCGGCGACCTTCTCGAACACGTGCTTGGGCATGATCCAGGCCGCGTTCCAGCGTACGGTAAAGAGCGAATGGAAGCGCGCATTCGGCGCCTTCAGGTGGAAGATCACGGTGTTGCGGTCGGGCGACTCCATCGATGCGACGTTGACCCCGAATGCCGCCGACCAATTCATGCCGGGGTGATCGATCAGCGTCTGCACGGTGTACACGACGTCGCCCGCAGTGAACTCGACGCCGTCGCTCCAGTACACGCCTTCGCGGAGCTTCACCGTCATTTGGGTGAAATCGTCATTGTAGATAGGCGGCTCGGTGGCGAGCGCATTCTGCCAGGCTTTCGGACCGCCCTCCGGGTTGATGAACCAGAAGGTGTCGGTGCTCAGTTGCTGCAGTCCGTTGAGATTGGCCGCACCGCCGCCGCCGGGAGCCCAGACGTTGAACCAGTCGGCATTCTGCGCCGGAGTGCCCTGGATGATCAGGGCCTCGTTGCGCGGGATGCCGGCGATGAAATCCTGCGCGATGACCGGCAACGGCAACAGCGTCGCCACCGCGGACACAGCTAATGCGATCGTCCTGAGAAATTTCATCTCCTTGCTCCTCCCAGCTCTCATTCGAGCCCCGTTTTTCGTCGGATCGACGAGAGGCTTCAAAGTCCCGGACCTGCCCCGCCGCACGCGCGGGACAGATCCGGTGGCGCCTCGGTGGTCGACGGGCTCACGAATGCCCTTTATCGACATTTTTTCAGCGGCTCGGCAACCCTTGTCAGCTCGAATTTCAAAAAACAACGGAAAACCTCGCATTGCCGGACTCATTACCCGCAGGGCGCCAGAACACATTATTGACAAAGCGACGATCTTCCATAACGTACCGCGTCGATGGCGGACCTCTCCGGCGAGGGGCATCGCCTGTCCCGACACAGCGATCGGCCAGACCTCCGGGGGAGGTCTGGCGCAGCAGCGCCAGCAAGGATCAATGATGACCAGCTCTCTTGCCGTGAGCATCGCGGTTCACGCCGACCGCCGCACCGGGCCCTACAGGCCGCTCTGGAACTGGTTCGGCTACGACGAGCCGAACTACACCTATTCCGAGCACGGCAAGAAGCTGCTCAAGGCGCTGACGGCCTTGAGCCCCGAGCCGCCGCGCATCCGGACCCATAATCTCCTGACCAGCGGCGACGGCCTGCCGGCCCTGAAATGGGGCTCGACCAACGCCTACACCGAAGATGCCGACGGCAAGCCGGTCTATGACTGGACCGTCATAGACAAGATCTTCGACGCCTATGTCGAGGCCGGCAACATTCCGCTTGTCCAGATCGGCTTTACACCCGAGGCGCTGTCCGATGCGAAGGGCGACTACCGGCATCACTGGCGGCCCAACGACAAATACGCGACCATCACCACGGGGTGGGCCGCGCCGCCGAACGACCTCAAGAAATGGGGCGACCTGATCGAGGCCTGGGCCCGCCATCTCGCCGAGCGCTACGGCCGCGACACGGTCGAAGCCTGGCCCTGGGAAGTCTGGAACGAGCCCGACGGGCACTACTGGACCGGCACGATCCCGCAGTTCTGCGAGATGTACGACGTCAGCGCCCGGGCCGTGAAGCGCGCTCTGCCGAAGGCCCGCGTCGGCGGCCCGCATGTCTGCGGCGGCTTCGCCAGCGCAAAGGCGCAGACCTTCCTGCGGGAATTCCTGCAACACGTGGTCGACCGCGACTCGCCGATCGACTTCATCGCCTTCCATGCCAAGGGCAATCCGGTGGTCTGGAAGGACCATGTCCGCATGGGCGTGCACAAGCAGCTCAAGGATATCGACACCCATCTGGGGATCATCAACGAGTTCCCCTCGCTCACCCACCTCCCCATCGTCATCGGCGAGTCCGACCCGGAAGGCTGCGCCGCCTGCTCGGCCCGGTATCATCCCCAGAACGCGTACCGGAACGGGCCGCTCTACGGCGTCTATGTGGTCGAGAGCATGCTGCGCACCTATGAGCTGGCCAGCCGCGCCAACCTCACCATCGAAGGGGCCGTCACCTGGGCCTTCATGTTCGACGACCAGCCCTGGTTCGACGGCTTCCGCGACCTGGCCACCAACGGCGTCGACAAGGCGGTGCTCAACGCCTTCCGCATGCTGGGCATGCTGGGCGGCGACTGGCTCGAGACGACCAGTACCCACCGCCGCGACCTCGCGGATGTGGTCGCCAACGGCGTGCGCGGCGAACCCGACGTCAATGTTGTCGCGACCCGTGACGACAAGGGCATCAGCGTTCTCGTCTACCACTACCATGACGACGACGAGGCCGGCCCGGCGGCCGAGGTGACGATCGCCGTCGGTGGCTGGACCGGCGAGGCGCCCTCGCTCCGCCATTACCGGATGGACGAGGCGCACTCCAACGCGTTCGCCGTGTGGAAGGCCATGGGCAGCCCACAAAGCCCGACCGGCGCCGAGTACAGCAAGCTCGAGGCCGCCGGCCAGCTGGCGGAGATCGAGACGGCCGGCGCTGTCACGGTCGAGAACGGCACGATCCTGCTGCGCACGACGCTGCCGCGCCAGGGCGTCTCCCTGCTGCGTCTCGAGGCATAGAAGCGGACGGCTGCGCGCGCTCTCCTCCCCGGCGCGCGCCACTTTGCCAGCCAGTCCAGAGAGGATCGACGCACGGCCGGGCCAGGGGCCGGTTGTCACAGCCCTTCGGCGTCTCGATCATCAGGCGGCGATGCCTTGGCCAGGTAGTTCCGCTTGCTGGGCTGCAGATGGTCGACGCAGAGCTGGGCCAGGACCCAGTTGTCGCGGCCCTTCAGCATCTCGATCATCAGGCGGTGGTGCTCATGCGCGACGCGGAGCGAGGCCCTGTCGCTCATCGAGTTGGCACGTACCGGCAGGCTCAGTCGCATATAGAGCACGATCGACTGAACCAGGTGCGAGTTGCCGCAGGCGCCGAACAGCGTCAGGTGGAACCGGTCATTGGCTTCGTGGACGCCGCGCAGATACCCGGTCTCGACGTGCCGGCCGTGCTCTTCGTGGATGGCGGTGAGTTCGGCGATCAGCGCGTCCGGCGCCGGCAGCGGGATCCACAGCGCCGCCTGACGCTGCAGCAATTCCCGAACGTCGTATATCTCCCGCACCTCGCCGGGTGACAGCGAGCGCACTGATGCGCCCTTGTTGCGCTCGCGCACGACGACGCCCATGCCCTCGAGCTGCACCAGGGCCTGACGGGCGAAGTGGCGGGTCACCCGGAAGCGGGCGAGCAGCATGTCCTCGGTCAGGCGCGTCCCCGGCGCGAGGCGGCCGAAGATGATGTCTTCCTCAAGCGCCCGCGCGATGGTGAGATCGTCGTGCTCTTCAGGAGTTTCCCTGACGTCATCGCTGGCCGGCAAATGGTCCTCCTGTTGGCGGAACTGGCGACATTATCGCGGTTTGGCTGCCGGGTCGAACTGGCTCAGGCGGTAGATCTCCTCGACCAGCCGCAATGTTCTGAGATTGTCCTCCGGCTTGGTCTCGAAGGCGGCGCCGGTGTCGAGGCCGTCGAGAAAATGCTCGATCGCCGCGTCATACGACCCTTGGTAGGTGGCCTCCGGGTCAAACGCCTCCTCGCGCATTCCGGCGCCGCGGAGGCCGAGCGTCGAGCCGAGCAACTCAATCGTGCCGCGCGTGCCGAAAAGGCGCAGATGATCGCGCGGCATCGGCGGCGCCCCATGCACGGCTAGATTTCCCGTGACCGTGACGACGAGGCCATCCTCCGGCCTGCGCAGCACCACGGCCGCCACATCCTCCGCGACGATCTCGTCGTTGCTGCGCTCGAGCCGCGCGGCAATGACGTCGAGCTCGCCGAGCAGGTAGCGCAGCGTGTCGAGGTGGTGGATCAGCACCTCCATCACCAGCAGACGCGGCTGCGTGCGGAAGAACGGCTGCCGCACCAGCGCCGGCCGCAACGTGTCCGGCCCCGCGATCATGCCTGAGGACAGGAATTCGAGACTCGCCTGCCGGATGTCGCCGGCGGCGCCCTCTTCGAGCCAACGCTTCAACAGCCGGTACCAGGCGCGGAACCGCCAGTTCTCATGCACCATCAGCCGCGCGGGAGGGGCCACTCTGGCGACAACCGCCTCGGCTTCGGCGAAATCGATCCCGAGCGGCTTCTGACAGAGGATGTCGAGGCGCCGGCCGGCGGCGAGCCGGACCATGGCCGCATGCGTCTCGCGCGGCGAACAGATATCGACGGCGTCGAGGCGCCCGGCTTCCAGCATCTCTTCAGCGCCGGCGTAAACGTGCGGGATGCCAAATTCGGCCGCGCGGCGCTCGGCCGCCTGACGGGTCGGGTCGGCGATGGCAACGATCTCGGCCCGGTGGCGCTGCCGGCCCCATGCCGGCAGGTGGTAGCCGGCAACCCAACCGGCTCCGATCATGCCGACGCGGCGAACTGGACTTGCATGCACGGTCATCGGTCCTTCCGGAAAGCTGCTGCTGCACTGCCCCCTCTTCAGAGTTTTGTCAATAATCAACCGATGTGATGTCCTTCGCCTAGCCGGACAGACATTGATGATTCATCAGAAAAAAGTGCGCCGAAGTGCGCATTATTCCAGCGCCCGATGCGGCGACACGAGACATTCGGCGCATGTTTATTGACAATCTTCCAAGCGCGGTTAACTTGCCCCAACCCAATGGCGCGCATGATCGCAGGCGCCGTAAGGAGGATCAGGTGCCGGACGGCCTTCGTCGTAAGCTGACCACATACGGGGACCAGGGCTTTTCCCTGTTCCTGCGCAAAGCCTTCATCAAGGCGATGGGCTATTCGGATGACGCGCTCGATCGGCCGATTGTGGGCATTGCCAATACGTATTCGGACTACAACCCCTGCCACGGCAACGTGCCGCAGCTGATCGAGGCGGCCAAACGCGGCGTCATGCTCTCCGGCGCGCTGCCGATGGTGTTCCCCACTATCTCGATTCACGAGAGCTTCGCCTCGCCCACCTCCATGTATCTGCGCAACCTGATGGCGATGGAGACCGAGGAGATGATCCGGGCCCAGCCGATGGACAGCGTTGTGCTAATCGGCGGCTGCGACAAGACGCTGCCGGCCCAGATCATGGCCGCGGCGAGCGGCGACACCCCCGCCGTGTTTCTGCCGACCGGACCGATGGCCACGGGTCATCACAAGGGTGAGCGGCTCGGCGCCTGCACCGACTGCCGCCGCTTCTGGGGCCGCTACCGCGCCGGCGAGATCGACGAGGCCGAGATCAATGACGTCAACAACCGGCTGGTCAGCTCGGTCGGCACTTGCACGGTGATGGGCACGGCAAGCACCATGGCCAACCTCACTGAGGTCATCGGCCTCTGCCTCCCCAAGGCAGGCTCGGCGCCGGCAACCGGAGCGGAGCGCGTCCGTCTCGCCGAGGAAACCGGGCGGCTGGCCGGCCGTCTCGCTGCCGAGGGAGGCCCCACCGTCCGCGAGCTGCTCACCCCGGCGGTGCTCAAGAACGCCATGGTAGCGCTGCAGGCAATGGGTGGTTCAACGAACGCGGTCGTCCACCTCGCGGCGATCTGCGGCCGGCTCGGCCTGAAGCTCGATGCCGACCTGCTGGATGACGTGGGCAAGCGCGTGCCGCTGCTGGTCGACCTGCAGCCATCCGGCCAGCACTACATGGCGCAGTTCCACCAGGCGGGCGGCGTGCCCGCGCTGCTCAAGGAGGTACGCGCCGAGCTCGACACCAGCGCCCCGACCATCCATGGCAAGACCATCGGCGAAATGATCGATGCAGTCGTCGACGAGCCGGGCCAGACCATTATCCGCACCATGGCGGCTCCACTGAAGCCGATCGGCACGCTGGCGGTCCTCAAGGGGAACCTGGCGCCGCGGGGCGCCATCATCAAGCAGTCGGCTGCTTCGAAGCAGCTGATGCAGCATCGCGGCCGGGCTGTGGTGTTCGAGTCCGTCGAAGATCTCGCCAACCGGCTCGACAGCGACGAACTGGACGTGACGCCCGAGGACATCCTGGTGCTGCGGAACGCCGGCCCCAAAGGCGCTCCCGGCATGCCAGAGGCAGGCTACATGCCGATCCCTCGCAAGCTCGCGCTGCAGGGCCTCAAGGATATGGTGCGCCTTTCGGATGCGCGGATGAGTGGCACGGCCTTCGGCACGGTGGTGCTTCACATCGCGCCCGAAGCAGCCGATGGCGGACCGTTGGCGATCGTCAAGACCGGAGACTTCATCGTCCTCGACGTGCCGGCGCGCCGAATTCACCTCGATATCGATGCCATCGAATTCGACCGGCGCATGGCCGTCCTGACCGTTTGCGCCGCGCCGCGCCGCGGCTATGCGAAGCTCTACCACGATCACGTGACGCAGGCCGACGAGGGCGCCGACTTCGACTTCATGCAGGACCAGGGCTCGTGAGCCTTACCGGCAGGGAAGCGCCGCTCTGCCTGCCGATCAAGTCGCTGGGTCGTGCCCCCAAGGCATTGCTGCTCGCTCGCTGTATCGACGGGTTTGTCCGCTCCGGAGAAGCCTGGAAGGCCTCCGAACGTCAGCAATGGGGACGGAGCAGCCTCCAGAGGCATCGCGGGGAACGGTCCGCAACGAGCCGATTATGGCCATGGCGCTTCTCATGCAGTGACCTTGTGCGGCAAGGCGGGCAGTTCCTACGATCCGCGTCAGCCGACCTGGCCCCGACCTTCCGGCGGCGCAGGTGCGGTACAGCGTGCGATATGCGCTACCCGCGCCCTGGCCACGGCGCCCGAAGCAGGCTTAGCCTTCCCTTTAGCCGCTCCGCAGAAAGCAGAAAGCCCCGCCGTTTCGGGGCGGGGCTCTGGATCAGACGTCGATGAGGAGAGAGTGATAACAAAGATGGTTGCGGGGACACGCAGCCATCTGACCGCCGCCGGCTTCGAGCCTATCCTTCGACATCGAGCCCAAAATTCTGCACCTTCCGGTACAGCGTGCTCCGCGAGATGCCCAAGGCGCGGGCGGCCTGGACGAAGTTGTAGCGATGCCGTCGAAGGACCTCGGCAATCAGGACGCGCTCGGCCGCATACAGATCTTCGGGCCGATCGAGGGAAGGGCTCGTCTCACCGGGCTTGCGATCGCCGCCGCCAAGCTCCGGCGGCAGATCCTCCTGCGCCACCGCCCCACCGATCGAGATCAGCAGCAGGCTTTCGACGACATTGCGGAGCTCGCGTACATTCCCCGGCCAAGCATAGCCCTGCAGCCTCGACAGCACATCGGGCGGAAAATCCCGCTCCGGCACCTGGTGGCGCGCCGCAACGCGCCGATTGAAATGGGCGACCAGCAGTTCCAGATCGTCGCCACGCTCCCGCAGTGGTGGGATGAGGAGCCGCGTCACGCTGATGCGATGATAGAGGTCGCGGCGGAAGCGGCCCGCCTCGACCTCGTCGCGCAGGTTGCGGTTGGTCAGGGCCAGGAGGCGGACATCGACCCGCCGCGGCTGCGCATCGCCCAGGCGATAGACGACCCCCTCCTCCAGCACGCGCAGCAGCATCGGCTGCAGGTCCAGCGGCAGCTCGCCAACCTCGTCGAGGCAGAGGGTGCCGCCATCGGCCAGCTCGAAGCGACCTGGCCGCCCCTCGCTGGTCGCGCCGGTGAATGCGCCGCGCACATGGCCAAACAGCTCGCTGGCCAGCAATTCCTTTGACGTGGCCGCGCAATTGAAAACGATGAAGGGTGACGCCTCCCCCTCCTCGCCATGGATCGCGCGGGCGAACAGCTCCTTGCCGACGCCGGTCTCGCCCTCGACCAGCACCGGCACGCGCTTGCCGACCAGCCGCCGCGCCCGGTCGATGACAGCGGCCATCGCCTGGCTGCCGCCGATGATGTGGGCGAAGGCGCTGCGAGCCGGGTCGGCCTCCGACCCCTGCCCCGCGGCCCGGCCGCGGAAGCGCGGGCGGTCCGGCACCACCAACAGGGCGCCAATGGCCCGGCCATCGGCGATCACCGGGTTGAACCATTCGGGCCGCAGGCTCTCCGGCAGCCGGTCGGCCCAGCGTTCCACCGCGAGGCTGCGGTCGAGACCCGGCACCCGCTCTCCCACCCGGATCGGCAGCGACACCCGGCCGGTCGTCTGGACCAGCCGGCCATGCCGGTCGATGACGATGATGCCGGCGGCATCGGCGGAGGACAGGCGCTGGAGGCATATCTCCAGCAGTTGCATCCGCTCCCGCGTCGAGCGCTCGGTCAGCACCATCTCGATCTGCCGCGCCGCGGCCACCGCCAAGCCGAGATTGTTGCGCTGATAGGTGGTGGGCGGTCCGGAGATGTCGATCACCCCCATGATCGCGCCGGTGCCCGGCTCGAAGATCGGCGACCCGGCGCAGGTCCAGCCCTTGATGCCCTCGCAGAAATGCTCGGCGGCGTGGATCTGGGCGGGGCGGCCGGTGGCGATCGCCGTGCCGATGCCGTTGGTGCCGATGACGCCCTCGCCCCAGTTGCCGCCGCTCATCAGGTTGATGTTCTCACCCTTCTCCAGCGTCGTCATGTCGCCGACGGCCTGCAGCACCACGCCGTCGGGGTTGGTCAGGAGCATGATCGAGCCTGAGCCCGCGAGCAGGTCGACCGCATCGCTGAACAGGCCGGCCGCCGCCGAGACGAGATCGCCATGGCGGCGCCGAAGTTCGCCCATGGCGTCGCCGCCCGCCGCCAGCGGCGCGGACCGGCCGCCGGGATTGACGCCGGAATGCAGGCTGCGCTGCCAGGAGGCGACCACGAAGTTCTGCGCCGGCACCGTCGCGTCGGTATCGCCGGACAGGTAGCGCTCCCAGGCCAGCATCGTGTCGTTCGCCTCGCACGGCACCGTCACGAAGGCCGCGGTCACGCCCGTCCGCTCCAATCCGGTCGGCGTCTCGTCGCGTCTGGGCATCGGTCGCTCCCGGTTGCCGGCCGTCTTGTTCGGACGATCAGTGCAACCGATCGTCCCGCGACCGTTATCATGTGATCATCATACACCATTCCTCGGCCGCGTCCGTCCGCCCTTCGGACACTGGCACGCCCTTGTCACGCCCGGCCGAGCCGCTCGGCGCCGCCGCCGAGGGCCGGGCCGGCGGTCGGATCGACGCTGTCCCGCCGGTCCGCGATCAGCGTGTGGGTGGTCAGGACCAGCCCGGCGACGGAGGCCGCGTTCCTGACCGCGCTGCAGCTGACTCGCACCGGGTCGACGATGCCGGCCTCGAACAGGTCGACAAAGGCACCGTTCCGGGCATCGTATCCCACGCCGTTGGTCGCGCGCGCCACCTGGGCCGTAACCGCCTCTCCGTTCACGCCGCTGTTGCCGGCGATGTGGAACAGCGGCTTCGCCAGCGCCCTCTGCAGCAGCCGGACCCCTTCCCGAACGCCGCCATCGGTGCGGGAGGCGAGGTCGTCCAGCATCGAGGCCGCCCGCAGCAGCGCCGTGCCGCCACCGGGGACGATGCCCTCCGCGATCGCCGCCCGGGTGGCGTTCACGGCATCCTCCACAAGCTGCAGGCGGCGCTTCTGCTCGACCGGCGTGGCGCCGCCGACTAGGATCACCGCCGTGCCGCCAGACAGCTTCGCCAGCCGCTCGCGGAACTTGTCGCGCTCGACATTCTCCGGTGCGGCCTCCCACTGCCGGGTGACCTGCTGGCGGCGCGCCGCGATCATCTCCGGATGGCCGCCGCCGCCGCTGACCACGGTCTGGCCGGCGGAGATCCTGACTTGGCGCGCGCTGCCGAGGTCGCGCAGCTCGGCGCTGTCGATCCGCCCGCCGAGGTCGCGGGCGATGACCCTCCCGCCGGTAACGATGGCCAGGTCCTCCAGCATCGCCTTGCGCCAATGGCCGTATTCCGGCGGATGGATGGCGGCGACGACCGGCCCGCCCTTGTCGCGTGCGGCGAGCAGGGCGACGACGCAGGGCGGCGCGACCTCCTCCGCGATGATCAGCAGCGGGCGGTTGCTGCCGGCGACCAGCGCCAGCAGGCCCGCCACCTCCTCCGCCGTCTGCAGCTTCTGGTCGGTCAGCAGGATGTGCGGCTGGTCCAGCACCACCTGCATCTTCTCGACATCGGTGACCATGTGGTGGGAGAGATAGCCGCGGTCGAAGGCCATGCCTTCGAGCACGTCGAGCTGCGTCTCGACCGTACTGCCGTAGTCGACGGTGACGATGCCGTCGGGGCCGACCCGCTCCAGCGCCTCGGCCACCAGCCCCCCGGTCACCGGGTCATTCGCCGCGATCACGGCGACGGAGCGGATCTGGTCCTGGCCCTCCAACGGCCTGGCGGCGTGCCGCAGCGCCTCTACCACCTGCCCGACCGCCAGCTCCAGCCCCTGCACCAGCTCGACCGGATTCGCGCCCGCCGCCAGCCGGTCCAGTCCGTCCTGGACCAGCGCGTCGGCCAGGACGGTGGCGGTGGTGGTGCCGTCGCCGGCGACCTCGTTGGTCTGTTTCGAGACCTCGCGGACGACCTGCGCCCCCATGTTCTCGAACGGGTCCTCCAGCTCGATCTCGGCGGCGATGCTGACGCCGTCGCGGGAGACGATCGGGGTGCCGATCGGCCGGTCGATGATCGCATTCATGCCGCGCGGGCCCAGCGTGCCGCGCACCGCCCGCGCGAGTTTGGCAACGCCGCGGCCGAGGGCCTGCCGGGCCTCGTCATCATGCAACATGATCTTGGGCATTCTCTCCCCTTTCCGAGGCTGGATGTGGCAGGCAGGATTCGCGTCGGGCCTGGCGGATGAAATCGGCCAGGGTCGGCTCGGCGTCGGGCGCCGGCGCCTCTTCATCGAAGCGCGCGGCCAGCAGCCCCCGGCACAGCGCCCCGTTGAACTCGGTGTTGATCCAGACCCGCCGCAGCCCTGCGAGATGGTCCGGCCAGGCCTCGGCCGTGACCGCGGCGCCGGCGGTGTCGACGAAGGCGGGTCCGCCCGCGCCAAAGAGCGGGTCCCGCAGGGCCAAATAGCGCTCGATCAGCCGCCGGCCCGGCGCATCCGCCGGAAGGCCGCGAAGCCCGCCGGCGTCCAGCGCGCGGAGGGCCGCCGGATCCCGGCACCCCTCCTCCAGCAGGTGGCGCAGCAGCGCCTCCTGCCGGCGCTGGAAGGCCTTCAGCGTGAAGGTCCGGCGCAGCGCCTCCAGGTCGTCATCCGCCTCGTCGCCGAAGGCGTCGCGGAAGGCCAGGCCGCGGGCCATGCCGTGGTTGATCGCCTCGGCATACATGTGCTCGCCGAGCTCGACCGTCGCGGCCGTCACCCAGGGCAGCGACAGCGCGGCGCGGCGCATGTCGTCCGCCATCAGGAAGGCGAAGTTGGCGGCGCACCAGTAGGTCGGCAGCCGGAAGCGGATATGGACGCCGCCATCCCCCGCGACATCGACGTCGGTGACGAATCCGAGCTCGGTCACCGGCTCGTCGAGCTCGGGATCCGTCACCGAGTCCAGCCGGGCCCAGACCTCCCGGGCGTGGACCGTGTCAGGCCTCGCGGCCATGGCGGTCACTCCGCCGCGACCGGACGGCGGGCATCGGCCAGCACCGCCTTCTGCGCCTCGACATCGATGCCGTAGAGCCGGGCCGCGTTGAGGCCCAGGATCTTCTTTTTGGCCTGGAGCGTCAGCTTCGCCCCGGTCTCGCGGGTCAGGTCCTCCGGCACCTCGAAGGCCATGAAGTCCTCGACCAGCCAGTCCGGCGTCCAGATGCCGTAGTCGCTGCCATAGAGCAGCTTGTCCTCGCCCAGCCACATCAGCAGCTGCGAGATGACATGGGCGAAGTAGCCCGGCTGGTTGCGGATGAAGGGCAGCGCCACCGCCAGGCCGCCATAGACATTGGTCTCCTGCGTGGCGATCCAACAGAAATCGTCCAGCCGCGGCAGGCCGCAATGCTCGACGATGAAGTTGAGGTTCGGGAAGCTGGTCGCCGCGTCGTCGATGTCGGCGACGTCGAAGGCGTCGCGGTTCAGCGGCAGGATGGTCGGCCCCTTGTGGACATGGATGTTCCTGATGCCGAGCGCCTCCGCCTTCGCCAGGAATTTCTGGGCGCCGGCGTCGGAGAGCTTGTAGCCCTTGCTGTCGCCCTTCCATTCGGCGGTGTAGAGCTTGACGCCCTTGATCCCGTGGGTCTCGACGTCCTTCTCCAGCTGGTGCAGCCCCGCCTCGCCGTCGCGCGGGTCGAAGGCGCCGTTCAGGATGAACCGGTCGGGGTACTTCGCCTTTAGGACGGCGTTCTGCTCCAGCGTGTTGAAGCCGTTGACGTAGAAATCCTTCAGATAGGTCGGCTGGAAGATCGCCATGTCGTCATAGCCGCGGACGAACAGGTCGTCGTGCATCGTCTCGGCGCCGTAATGGTAGAACTTCTCCCGCGCCCACTGCTTGTCCTTCGGCTGCAGGAAGCTGTGATAGCCGTAGAAGCAGTCGATGAACTGCTGGCCGTGGACATTCCTCCAGTTCTCCGGCCGCCCGTCCCAGAGATGGACATGGCCGTCGATGATGAAGATCTCGTCGCCGTCCTTGGTGCGATACATGGCTGGCTCCCTGTGGCTGGTTCGCGGCGGCGCCGTTGCGACCGGCGCCGCCGTCCTCTGGCGAAATGCGGACGGGCCGGCGCCTCACTCGTAGAGCAGGGCGTCTTCCATGTTGCCGAACAGCACGACGGTGTCGTCGTCGACCATGACCATCCGCCCGTAATGGGTGGAGGTGGAGATCTCGAACAGATGCGGGGTCATCGGGCGGCCCAGCGCCTCGCTGATCTCGCCCATCTTGAACTCCATCTTCCCCTCGCCATCGAGGCGGATCATGGCCGGCATGTAGGTGACGGTGATGCCTGGCTTCTCGCCCATCACCTCGGCGATGACGCGGGCCTCGACGCTGTCGTTCATGGTCACGCCGCACTGGTGCGAGATCGTGGTCTCGAACTGCATGTCCTGCATGGACTTGAAGATGTTCGCGGTCGCGTGGGTCATGGCTAGTCTCCTCTGGCCGACGCCTGGGTCGGCGGCTGATGGGGCGTCGGGGGCGCTCAGGCCGACAGCAGCGCCGGCGCGTCGAGGCCGATCTCGGTGACGATCGTCTTCGCCCGGTTGCGGGCATGGTCGAACGCATCCGTGAACTGCGCCGCCTTCACCCGCGGCTGCGACCACAGCGGCTGCAGCTGCTGGGCCGCGGCGACCGCCAGCGCGCCATGCCGGTCGAACCATTCGGCGAACAGCCGGCGGTTGTGGTCCCCATGGGCCGGGTCGTTCGCCAGCATGTGGAACAGCTCGACCGCATTGGCGAGGTTGCGCTCATAGTCGCCCTCCGCCGCGGAGACGACGGCCGGCGTGCCGAAATCGTTCTGGGCGGCAGCCAGCTGCATGATGAAACCGCTGCGGAACAGCTCGGCCACCAGCGGCTCGAACACGATGTTCACCGCGAAGTACTTCTCGAGATAGTCGGTGGCGCCGCCGATCGTCTCGACCGCCCGGCGGGTGTCCTGCCAGATCGGGTCCTCCAGCCAGTGCGTCTTGCCGGCGCTGGCGTCGAAATTGTCGAGGTCCAACCCGATCTCGCTGAGATACAGCGTCAGGTCCTGGGCGAAGCGCAGCTTGTAGGAGGCGTCCGTCAGGATCGCGTTGTTGATCATCTGGGTGTAGCCGTACCGCTGGGCGTGCATCGTCGACGTGCCCAGGCCGAATTCGGCATGCTTGTAGGCCCCGAGATGGTCCTTGAGGATCTTGACCCAGGCCGGGTCGATGCGCCGCGGCGCCCCCGACCGGCGGGCGTTGTCGATGACGTTGGAGATCATGCCGACGATGGTGGACTGACGCTGGTAATGCGTGCGCTCCCACTCCTGGTCCACCGCCCGGTACTTGTGCCAGTCGCTGCTCTTGGCCGCGGTCCAGGCCTCGGAATAGGTCGGCGTGCCGTCGGGGAAGGAGATGATCCAGTCCTGCAGCAGGTACCGCTTGGGGTCGGGCTGGACGTCGACGGTGACGTCCTCGTAATGGGTCGCCTTGCGGCCCTGGGGCTCGAAATAGTTGTATTTCCGGCTGTCGGAACCGGCGAAGGTCGCCGCGCCGGCCGCGCCCGACTTCACGGATGCTGCGGCCTGTTCGAGGTTGGTCATCGGTATCCTCCCTTCTGGCGTTGACGGATCGGGGTCCAGGCCGCGGTCAGCGGACGGCTGGAGTGAACTTGTCGAAGTAGATCCGCTCGGGCTCGACGCCTGCCATCTGCAGCACCGGCAGCACGGCATCGATCATCGGCGGCGGGCCGCAGGTGTAGGCGTCGATCTCGCCAGGTAGCGCCTCGGCCCGCAGCGTCCGGGCCACGACCTCGTGGACGAAGCCGGTCTCGCCCGGCCACTCGTCCCCGGGCTCGGCATGCGACAGCGCCGGGATGAAGCGGAAATCCGGGATCCGGCGCTCGAACTCGGCGAATTCGGCTAGGTGGAACAGGTCGCGCCGGGTCCGGGCCCCGTAGAAGAAGCGGACCGGCCGCTCCTCCCCGCTTTCGGCATGGTCGTTGAGGATCGACCACAGCGGCGACATGCCGGAGCCGCCGCCGATCAGAACCATCGGGCCCGGCCGCTCCTCCCGCCGGAAGCAGGTGCCGTAGGGGCCCTTGGCGACCAGCCGGTCGCCGGGCCTGAGCCCGTCGTCCAGCAGCGACGAGAACGCCCCGGACGGGTACTTCTTGATGATGAAGCCCAGCCGGTCCTGGCGGCTCGGAGGGTTGGCCATCGAGAAGGACCGGGTGATGCCCCGGTCCGGCACGGTCAGGTCGACGAACTGTCCCGCCCAGAAGCGCAGCGGCTTGTCGAGCTCGACCTCCAGCAGCCGGATGTCGTGGGTCAGCGGCGTGATCCCGGTCACCACCGCCTCGTAGTCCTTGACCGCGATCGAGCGGCTGAGCAGGTCCTCGTCATAGTTCAGCAGCTCGACCGTTAGGTCGCTGTAGGCCACCGTCCGGCACAAAAGGATGTGATCGGTGTCGCGTTCATAGTCCGGCAGCGCGAAGGTCGAGTATTTCAGCAGCTCGGCATCGCCCTCGATCAGCCGCGATTTGCAGCTGCTGCACTGGCCTTCCTTGCAGCCATGCATCACCGCGATGCCCTGGCGGAACGCCGCCTCTAGCACCGTCTCGCCCTCGGCGACGTCCATCTCGATGCCGACCGGCTCGAACCGGACGGTGTGCACTCTTGTCTCCGCCATCGAAGCCGTCCTCTGTCGTCGGGCTGGCCGCCGGTCGATGCCCGGCGGATGGGACGTGAGGCGGAGGCCGGTGCCGGCCCCCGCCCCCATGCCGGTCAGTGCAGGGGATTGATCTTGAAGCCCGCCCGGTAGTCGGCGATGTGCTTCTCGCGCTGTTCCGGCGTCATGCCGCGCAACAGCACCAGAGGGCTCTGGATCGTGTGGCCACGGACATGGTCCAGCGTCCACATATCCTTGTCGTCGAAGCGGAGATGCGGCTGCTGGATCAGGGTCTTGCCGCCGGGACGAAGGAAGCCGAGATCCTTGATGGCGTCAGCCAGGTCCCAGCCGTGATAGCACTCCTCCCATTCGCGGCGGCCGCTGAACCGGCCCATGGCGGGAGTCGGACGGCCCTCATATTCCGCGGCGAAGGCGACCTTGTGGGTCCAGCGGCACTGCTCGCAGCAATAGGTATAGAGCTTGCCGTCGACCTCATCGACCACGAAGTCCTCGCGGATCAGGCACGGCACCATGCAGCTCCAGCAGCGATGCGGGTAGACGTAGCCGTTCTCCTGGTCGAACAGCATGTTGGTCTCGCCCGGCCGGCTCTTGCGCTCATACCATTTCCAGTAGTCGCCGAACTCGGCATACCAGCCCGGATACTTTTTCTCGAACCATTCGAAGTCGCGCTCGGTCTGCGCCTCGATCCGCCAGAAATTGACCGGCCAGCCAACCGAGAAGAACTGTGCCACCTTGTGCACGTAGTTCTTCTTGACGAGGCGGTCCCAGGCGGCGCCGACATCGTCGTGGTGGATCTTGATGCCGTACTTCTCCAGCGGCAGCATGTAGGTGCGGTAGTAGTCCTCGTAGATCCAGCGGTGCCAGAGCTCGGCGTAGGACTCCTTGTTCTTGTCGCGGTTGGTGGTGCCATATTCGATGAAGGTGCCGATCGCGGCGTCGACGATCGCGTGGTTCTGCCAGAAGGCGTATTTGATATCGCGCTCCAGCAGCTGGTGGTTGTCTGGGTCGTTGATCACCGACATCAGCAGCGAATGGCCGTTGCCGATGTGCCGGCTCTCATCCGACTGGACCGACAGGAAGACGGTGGGCAGCGCGTAGTCGCCGTTGCGCGCCGCCTCGGACGGCATGGCGACGAACAGCGTGTTGGTGAAGGCGGTCTCGGCCACGACCTGGAGATAGACATTCGCCGCCGTCACCGCGTCGCCGGTCAGGAAGCCCTCGGCGAATTGCCGGCCGATGGTGGTGGCGTAGCACTTGCCGAACGCGGCCTCGGTGATGTCGAACCCGGCCGGGTCGATGTAGTTCTCCATGTACCATTTCTTGAGGTTCATCTGGATGGTCGAGTGCCGGAACTCGTCCACCATCTGCATGGTGAAGCCGGTGCGCAGCTCCTCGCCCGGCGCCAGCCGGCCGAGCATCGCCATCGACCGCGCGGCCGAGATTTCCGGGAATGGGATGATGGCCAGGAACAGCTTCATCCACTCGACCCAGCGGGGCTCGACATTGCGGAACATGTCGCCGCGCAGCGCCGCGTCCAGCGCGCCGTAGACGCGGTTGTCCTTCTCCTCCTGCATCGGGAAGTAGGAGCGCAGCACCTGCTTCATCGGGTCCCGCGGCACCTTCGCGATCTTGTAGTCGGTCGGGAAGGTCATCGCCTCCTGGACGTAGCTCGGCGTCCAGCCGAGATCGGCGATGCGACGCGCCGCGTCCGCGACACCGATCCCGCGTTGCGCGGTGATCTTATTCAGCGTCAAACCGTCAGGCATGGAAGTCTCCTCTGGGATGGGTGGTTGAAGGTCTGCTCTGCGGTGCTGATGGGTCCCGGCGGTTCATGCGGGCCGTCGTCGCATGGGGGATGCGGTAGCCATGGCGCACGCGGCCGGGGATCTCCTGGACGCGGCGGGCGGGGCTCGCCTGCGGGGATGGCGTCATGGCTGCGTTCCTCCTGCCAATCTGTTCTTGCACGCGGGGTGCCCCGGAGCCGCGACTGGTCCTCTTCAAGACTTCGCAAGTTGCGTGCCAGATTTTCCGAGTTGAGGGATTCGGCCGTTTCTGCAGATTTGCCGTATGATTGATGGCCGAATGCTGCGCTGCGTCATGTTCTATTCTGGGACATTGGGAGCCGCCGGCTGTTCCACAACGATCCAGGACTTTGGATCGAGCCGGCGGACGCCCGGCGGTCACGCCTTTTCTCCGCCGGCATCAGGATCGGCGTCGGGCATCCGGCCGACCGGCTTGCCTTCGGCGATGAAGCGCGCGGTGATGATCAGCGCCCCCATCGCGAAATCCGGCCCATAGGCCGCGACCATGGCGTCGGCCAGGGCGCCGACACGCTCGAAGAACTCGCTCTTGGACGGGTGATCCCGGTCGACGGTCATCCTGGCCTCCCTGGCCTGGCGGTGGACGGGATGCCGCTACGGGATCAGGACGGCACGGCCCTTGACCTGGCCGTGATGCAGGTCCTTGAGCGCCTGGTTGGCCTCGCTCAGCCGGTACTCCCGAGTGGCGAGGTTGACGAGGCCGCGATCGGCCAACGCCATCAGCTCGACCAGCTCGGGATAGGTCCCGACCAGGTTGCCGACGATGCTCTTCTCGGTGGTGATCATGTCGATCGTCGGCAGGTCGATCTTCCCGCCATAGCCGACGATGTAGTAGGTGCCGGCGTTCCGGGTCATCGCCAAGCCCTTGGCCACGGCGTCGCCCTCGCCCACAAAGTCGATCACCGCCTCGGCGCCGTTACCGCCGGTCAGCGCCATCACGGCCTCGACCTCGTTGCCGTCGGCCTTGACCAGGTGATGCGCGCCGCATTCCTGGGCCAGCTTCAGCGCGGTGTCGGAGCGGTCGACGATGATGATCTCGGCTGCGCACAGCGCCCGCAGCACCTGGATGCCGATATGGCCCAGGCCGCCGGCGCCGATCACCACCGCGAACTCGCCCGGCAGCAGGTGGCGCGAGGCCTTCTTGGCGGCGCGATACGCGGTCAGCCCGGCATCGGTGTAGGGAGCCACGTCCTTGGGTGCCAGGGTCTTCGGCAGCTTGATCAGCGACCGCTCGCCGGTCAGCAGCAGCTCGGCGTAGCCGCCATCGCTGTTGATGCCGGGGAAGCGGCTGTCGGTGGCGTGCATGTCGTCGCCGCGCCGACAAGCCAGGCAGTGGCCGCTGGTCACCAGCGGGTGGCAGATCACCGGGTCGCCGACCTTGACGCTCTCGACGCCGCGGCCCACCGCGGCGACCCAGCCGGCATTCTCATGCCCCATGATGTAGGGCAGCCTGACGTCGACCTTGCTGCGCCAGATGCCTTCGACGACGTGCAGGTCGGTGCGGCAGACGCCGGCGCCGCCGATGCGCACGATGATGTCGGTCGGCCGTTCGATCCTCGGGTCGGCGACATCCTCGTAGCGCACGAATTCGTCTCGAGTCAGGGACTCGTCGTACTGATGCAGCACCGCGGCCTTCATCCGTCGCCTCCCATGGTCCGGCGTCCAAACTGGTTGCCGACCATGAGTGCAAACACCGTGCCAAGATCGCAAACCGGCGGAGTTCCTGGATTTCCTCAGACCAGGCAACGACAGGACTGTGGCGTTGTTTCACAATGGAACGGAACAGCAGTGTTCCATTTTGGAACACTTGGCGCGGCCGCGATTTCCGAGGTTGGAAACCGCCGGCGGTCGGCGTAAGCCTGATGACAATGGATGTCCGGCCCACCGGACAAAAGCCGAGGCTGCGCCCGCAACGGCCAGCCGGGAGGACCGCCCATGCTGCCGGCCACGGCCGATGAGCGTCTGAGCCAAGCCCGCATCATGCTCGAGCGCCGGGGCATCGCGGATGCCGACCTGCTGGCGCCGCCGATCCGCGACAGCTGGACCCGCTGCCTGGCCGCCGGGCTGGACCCCGAGCGCCCCCCGCCCCTGGCCATGGTCGACGACGCCACGCTGCGCGAGGCTCGCGACCGGTCCGACCTGGCGCTGCGCTTGGCGCGGACCGAGATGAAGAACCTGTATCACCAGGTCGCGGGCACGAATTTCATGATCGCGTTCGCCGCGCCGGACGCGCTGCTGCTCGACACGATCTCCGATTCCAGCTTCAGCGCCACCGCCCGCGCCACCGCCATCCGGCCCGGCTCGCTCTGGGCCGAGACCCGGTGCGGCACCAATGCGCTCGGCACCACGGCGCAGCAGGGCCAGCCGATCACCGTCCATGGCGGCGAACATTTCTTCAACCGGTACGGCACCCTGACTTGCACCGCCGTGCCGGTGTTCGGCCCCGATGCCAGCCTCGCCGGCGTCCTGGACGCGTCCTCCGACTGCCGCTCCCGCCAGCAGCACACGCGGGCCCTGGTCGCCATGGCGGCGACCCAGATCGAGAACGGGCTGTTCCGGGAATGCCATCACGCCAGCATGGTGATCGCCTTCCACAGCCGCGGCGAATATCTGCACACCCTGAATGCGGGCCTGCTGGCGCTCGACCCCGACGGCGCCGTTCTCGGCGCCAACCCCCAGGCGCGATTCCTGCTGCAAGGCCTGGCGGCCCTTCCCGGCAGCCACTTCGCAGACCTGTTCCACACCCGCCTCGGCAGCTTCCTGGACGGGGCCCGGACCCGTGAGCGCCAGCGCCTCGACGACCTCGTCGGCAGCGCCTTCGTCGCGACGATCGAGACGCTCCCCCAGCCCCGGAGGATGCCCTCACCGCCGAGGGCATCCCGGGTGCTGCCGACCGGCTTCATCGCCGACGACCGCCGGGTGGCGGAGGTGGTGCGCCGGGTCGAGGCTGCGGCCGCCCGCAAGCTGCCGATCCTGATCCGCGGCGAGACCGGCACGGGCAAGGAGCAGCTGGCCCGGCACGCGCATCTCGCCGGCAGGCGGACCGGCGAGTTCGTGCCGCTCAACTGCGCCGCCCTTCCCGACAGCCTCGCCGAGGCCGAGCTGTTCGGCCACACGGACGGGGCCTTCACCGGCGCGCGCCGCGGCGGCGCACCCGGCCTGGTCGTCGAGGCCGATGGCGGGACCCTGTTCCTCGACGAGATCGGCGACATGCCGTTGCCGCTGCAGGCGGTGCTGCTCCGGCTGCTGGACGACTGGACCGTGCGGCCGGTGGGCGGCGGCAAGCGCCGCACGGTCGACGTGCAGGTGGTTGCGGCGACGAATGCCGATCTGGAGCGCGCGGTGACGGCCGGAACCTTCCGGGCGGACCTCTTCTATCGCCTGAGCGCGGTCGAGGTGACCTTGCCGCCGCTCGCCGAACGGCGGGATTTTGGCGCCATCGTGCGTCACCTTCTGTCCGAGATCGCGCCGGACCGCTCGATCACACCGACCGCTCTGGACCGGCTCGCCGAACGCCCATGGCCGGGCAATGTGCGCGAGCTACGCAACGTTCTGAGCCGTCTTTCGCTCGACGAGGCCGACCGGCCGATTGATCTCGACGACGTCGACTCCCTTCCGGAGCCTCCCGCCGGATTGTCTCGACACCAGGCCCCCTCCTGTCTCCGCGAGACCGTGCAGCAGCGGATCCGCGCAGTCCATTCTGACCTCAGCGGAAACATCAGCGAGACGGCGCGGCGGCTCGGCGTGTCACGCAACACGATCTACCGGGCGCTTCGGGCCTCGATGCCGGATTGATCCCGGCGATATTTTGACTCCTGAGTGGCCGGCCTGCCATGGGACAACGCTGCCCGGCGGGATCGCACCATCTGCGGTCATGGCGCTTCTCATGCAGTGGACCTTGAGCGGCGAGCCGGGGCAGCGCTCACGGTCAAGGCGTCAGCCAACTGGCCCAACCCTACGACCGTGAAGGTGTGGGGGCGTGCGAGGTGCGCTACTCGCGTGCTGGCCTCAGCACGCGGAGCAGGCTTAGATTTCCCTCTAGCCGCTCCGCCGAACGCAGAAAACCCCGCCTTTTGGGGCGGGGCTTCGGATCAGATGTCGATGTGGATGGAGTTATAACAAAGTTGGTTGCGGGGACACGCAGCCCACCACGCGGAGAGCTTTCGTTCGGACGCAACATCATGCCCCTCGAGCCATGACGGTCACGCTCCGCCTTGCTGCCCATCTTCCTCTTCGACGGCCCAGCCTAGGGAGCCCAGACCGGCTCCGGATGGATCAGATGATCCCGCCGGCGATCGCAGGGGAATGGGCTAGGGCATGGGCCATGAAGGCCAGCGCGTGCTCCATCTCGGCGCGGTTGGCGGCACCGCCGAGGCAGACCCGCACGGCTTCCGGCACGCGCTCCGTCGCGGCGAAGGCATCGCTGACGGGCTTGTCACGTTGTCGAGCTTGGCCGCGACCAGATCGGCATCCGTCAGGCTCAGGCCGCCACGCCAGCCGCATCCCGCCATGCCGCAAACGCCTCGGCGCGAAAGCGGCGGTGCGTGCGGGCGGTGGTGAGGTGACGGCAGAGGTTGAAGGTGTTGTAGGTCGCGGCGTGCATCGACAGGAACCGCTGCGCCGAGGCGGCCGATTTGAACCGTTGCAGCTTGCGCTCGCGTCGGCGAACCGGGACATGCGAGCTCTCGGCCCGGTTGTTCAGCCGCTTGGCCCGTAGGTGGGGTATGCCGTCGAGCCGCAGATCACGAAGCGCCGCGCCGTAGGCCGGACACCTATCGGTGACCCACTGGTTCGGGGCGATGCCCTGCTTCTTGAGGAGCTTGCGCATCAGCCTGCGGGCGGCAGCCGTGTCCCGCCTGGCCTGAACCAACACCTCGAGCACCTCACCCTCGGCATCGACGGCGCGCCAGAGGTACATCTGCTTGCCACCGATCCGGACGAACATTTCGTCGAGATGCCATCGCCGATGTGGCGCTGGCCGTTGCGCACGGAGGCGCTGGGCGATCATCGGGCCGAACGCACTCACCCATCGGCGGATCGTCTCGTATGAGACCTCGATACCGCGCTCGGCGAGCAGGTCCTCGACGTCGCGGTAGCTCAGGGTGAAGCGGAGATACATCCAGACGGCACGCTGGATCACGTCGGATGGAAAGCGATAGCCGGAATAGCCAGGCGGGGTCATGACAACCGCTACGCTCCTCGCGAGCGTTCTGCAACGCCGCGAACGTGACAAGCCCTTCAGCGCCACCGGTCCTGCGAAGCCGGCCGCGGCCTCCGCGGCGGCGTCCGGATCCGCGGCAACGCTGCGGGTTCGC
>NZ_JASATH010000089.1:0-31608 GCF_038440215.1 Inquilinus sp. OTU3971
CCCCCCCCCCCCCCCCCCCACCCCCCCCCCCCCCCCCCCCCCGGGGGGGGGGCCCCCCCCCCCCCCCCCCCCCCGGGGGGGGGGGGGGGGGGGGGCGGGGCCGGCCCGCCCCCCGGCCGAATCGACGAGCGGGCGCGCCGCATCGATCAGCGCCGTGAAGCCGGGCAGACCAGCGCCATCACCCGCGAGAAGCCACGCATAGCGGCGGTCGATCGCCGACCATGGCCGCGTCCCGCCGACGACCTCGGCCAGGGCCGAAAGCCGTGCGACATCTATGCCGCTCGCCCGGTCGAACAGCGTGGCCTGTCGTGCGGCGACGGCGAGACGCAGGAGCGGGCCGGGCGAGTGCGTCAGGGCGTCGATGACCCGGCCCGCGCCGTCGGGATCGGTCTGGGGCGGCACGACCTCGAGATCCTCCAGAAGGCTGTCCCAGGTCCTGGCCGTGTCGTCGAGATAGAGCCCGAGCACCGTCGCGACGAGCGTGCGTCCGGCAGCCTGGGGCCGCTCGCTCTCGCCCAGCACCCAGGCATCGGCCTGCAGCGCGCCGGAGAGGTCGGCCAGCGCCGGCGCCATCACCCGATGGAAGCCCTCCGCGGTGAGCAGGCCCGGGATCGGCGTGGCGAGGGAGGCCCCGGACCGGCGTGCAAGCGACCAGCCATCGGCACCGAGGATGAGATCGGCGCGAAACGGCCGTAACGCCTGGGCCGCGCCGGAGCTCCGGATCGCGGCATAGGCCCGGACCGCGAGCGGCGTCTGCCGGAGGCGAACCCGGACCCGGTCGATCGCCGAAGCATCCACCTCGGGCACGAGGCGCGGCTCTGCGGCCAGGGCCCGCTCCAGGTGGCGCGCCAGCCGCTCGCGCCGATCGGGGGAAGGCTCGGTCATGGACCAGTCGATCGAGGCCCAGAGGCGGACGAGATCATCCTGTCGCGGAACACCGGCGTCGCCGAGGGCGACGACCGCCTTCAGCCCCTCGAATGCGAGCTCGGGCGCGATGTCGGGGCGTTCGATCCGCTCGATGATGCGGCCCGCCAGCCGCCCAAGAAGCCCGTCGCGCAGCAGGTCGCGATCCAGCCGCTGGGTTTCCACTCGGAGATCGTCGAGGGGCCCGGCATTCAGGCCGGCCCGTCGCCACCAGGCGGGCGACGCGCCGATGAGCGGGGAGGCGAAGAGGCGGTCCAGGGCGTCGAGGACGACGGCCGGATCGTCCGGCGACGCAGCGGCGTCCGGAGCGGCGGCGCGAGCCTCCACGATCGCCGACCGCGCATCCCCGGCGAGCCGCTCATTGGAGACATGGACGGCGGCGAGGAGAGCGGCCGCAGCGGCGATCCCGCCCCCGAACACCGCCATCCAAGTCCGCCGCCGGGTCATCGGGTCAGGTCGTCGACGAGGCTTTGGGGCTCGGCGGCGTCGTTGTCGCGCATCCGCTGCATGTGCAGCACGAAGATGTCGACATAGGGCAGCAGCGAGTCGGAGCCGCGGGCATGCAGCTCCGCCTTCAGCGTCGGCACCTGCGCCTGGACCACCTCGTCCGAATAGTCGCCCGCGGTGCTCAAGACAGTGTCGACATAGATCTCGCGCGAGGTGCGCACTGTGTCCTCCAGCCCGGAACGCTGCTTCTCCATCTGCTGCATCTGCGTCTCGGCCTCGCCAATCGCCTTGCGGGTCTGGGCGTCCTGGCGCCGCGACTGCAGCTGCCGCAGGGCCGGGCGCGCCACCTGTTCGATCGCCTGGCTCACGGCCAGCAGGCGCTGCTGATCGGTGCGCAGCTTGTTGCCGAGCAGGGCGCCGACATTCACCAGCGACCGCACCGTCCGGTTCCGGGCGTCGTTCCGGTCCACCAGCGCTTCCCGGATCGACTGCCCGACGCCGCGCAGCTCGGTCTTGACGGTCTCGTCCCCGGTCTCGTCAGCTAGGCGATCCAGCGCGCTCAGGGCCGCGTCCTCGCGGCGTGCATTCGCCGGGCTCTCGCTCGACGAGGGCATGGCGCGCCATTCTCGCTCGATCTCCGCCAGCCGCTCAGGCGAGGTGATGACCGGCGCGGCCACAACCACGCGCAGCCCGAGTTGGCGGGTCTCAGTGGCCTGGCCGCTGCCGCCGGCGTAGTAGGGCATCTCCACGCGCATGCCGGAGCGGATCTGGTCGAGCGGCATGGAGAAGTCGCCGCCGCGGACGATGAAGCCGCCGGCCTGGCCATGCAGCCGTCCGCGCCGGTTCAGCCGGAACGGCTCGAACATCATTTCCGCGGCGTTGCCCAGGACGTCGTGCAGGCCGAGCGGATTGGGCTTGAGCAGGCCGATCGGATGCAGCTTGCCCTCCGCGGATCCGGTTCCCTGGTACCAGAGATATTCGGCCGGAACGCCGCTCGGCATCGGAAAGCGCGATGCCAGGAACGCTTCCGAGGAGACCGCTATGCCGCCGCGGGCGGCGTACTCCCATTCATCCTCCATCGGCAGGCGGACGAAGCCGGGGGTTCCCGATTCCGAGGGCAGCACGTTGCGGGCATGGGTGATCAGCCACTCGGAATACCGTCGGCCGAAGGCCACGGCATCGAACCAGGAGACCTCGGTCTGGGGCACGCGCGTCCGCATTGTCGGGTTCGGGCACTCCCCGCCGGCCAGAGCATCCCACTGCGCACGGGTGACCTCGTATTTGCCCATCAGGAAGTAGCGAACGCCCGGCGTCGCCGCGTCGGTGAAGGAGCCGGCGATAACCTCGAAGCGGCGGTCGCTGAGGAAGCCCAGCTCCGGCTGGGCGTCGCCGAGCTGGACCCGGACATCGTCGAGGACGCCGGCCGACGGCAGGTCGATGCGCCGGAAGGTCATGGCGCCGCCGCAGGGCAGGGGCAGGACGACGTCGCCGGGCGCCGGCGACGGGTTGTAGGACTCCTCGGGCCAGGTGATGGTCTCGGCCGCCCCGCCCGGGGCGGCGATCGCCAGCCAGGCCGCGAGTCCCAGAAGCGCGGCTCGCAGGGGCCGGGCGGGTCGGTCATACATCACGAAGTCCCTCGGACGGTTGAATGCGGGCGGCGAGCAGGCCGCCCCAGCTCGCCGACAGCAGCGCCGCCAGGATCGTCGCCGCTGCGGCGATGCCGAAATGGACCAGCAGCAGGCGGCAGATGCGCTCGCCGGGCTGCAGGCTGCCGGCGAAGATGGTGTTGAGCGCGACGGCCGCGCCCTGGAAGACGAGGCCGGCGAGGACCACGCCGAGCACGGCGATCAGCACCGCCTGCACCACCGGGAAGGCGACCAGGGACCGTGTCGGCAGCCCGATCAGCCGCAGCATCGCCAGATCCCGCCGCTTGCGCTCGACATGGCCGCGCAGGCTGGCGGCGAGGGACACCAGATAGCCGAGTGCGCCGCAGCCGGCGATCAGCCAGAAGGCGATACCGAGATTGCGGTCCAGCAGCTGCATCTGCGCGATATCGGCCGAGGCGGTGCGGACCTCGACGCCCCGCTCCTTGAGCCACGCCTCGATCGCGGCGATGTCGTAGATCGAGTCCGCATACAGGCGGAACCGCGCGAAGACACGGTCCATGGCCGGCGGCGGGGCGCCGGCCCAGCCCCGGTCGCCGACGGCGAAGCCGTCCCGCCAGTCCTCGGTGGCGGTGAGAAGGTCGAGCGGCGCCAGCAGGGCGTCGGCCGGCGCGATCGGCGCGTCGGTGACGCCGGCGACGGCGAGGGCCAGGCGTTGCGCCTCTATGCGGCCGTCGCGCTGCCGCGTGATCTCGGCGGTGAGCCGGTCGCCCACGGCCGCGCCGAGGCTGTCGGCGAGCCGGCGGCCGAGCACGACCGCATCCCCGGCCGGCGGCGCATTGCCGGCCAGCAGCGGGTCGCCCGGCCCCGACGGGAGCAGCGCGACGCCGGAGAGGGGGCGGCTGCCACCATCCTGCTTGCGCAGCCGGGTGAAGCTCGCGGCGATCGAGCGCGTCGCCGGCACGATGAAGGCGACCCCCTCCCGCCCGGCCAGGTCGCGGAAGAACGCGGCGTCGAAGCGGCTGCTGCCAGCCGGCACGATTTCGCGGTTGCGCGGATCCTCGATCAGCCGCTGGGCCAGGGTGTCGATCAGGCCGAAGCGCATGCCGAACAGGACCAGCAGCGGCGCCAGCACCGCGGTGAGGCCGAGCACCTGGCACAGCACGATCCGCCAGTCATGGCCGAAGTCCTTGGCGGCGAGGTGCGCCGCGAGCGCGATCCGTCCCATGATCGGCTCAAGTCCAGAAATAGGCGCGGACGGCATCCTGCTCGCGCCGGAGGGCATGGCCGAAGGTCCGGTATCCACCGGACTCGGCCCTGGCCCAGTCGTGCGAGGCGATGATGGCCGTGGTCTTCAGCTGCTGGACGGTCTCGATCAGCAGGCCGAACACCTGCTCCGCCGTGGGCGGGTCGAGTGACGCCGTGGGCTCGTCGGCCAACAGGATGTCGGGGCGATGGGCGAGGGCGCGGGCAATGGCCACGCGTTGGCGCTCGCCGACCGACAGGCGGCGCGGCTGGACGTCGAGCAGCCGCGCGAGGCCGAGCCGGCGCACCAGGGTGCGCAGATGCTCGGGGTCGTGCCGGCCGGCGACGCGGGCGGTCAGGGCGATGTTCTCCTCGACCGTGAGATAGGGCAGCAGCCCACCGGTCTGCAGCACATAGCCGATGCTGTTGGCCCGCAGCGCCGCGAGGGCGTCGTGCCGCCGGCGCCGCCAGAGCAGGGCCAGGTCGACCGGGGAGCCCTTGCCGCCGGCCAGATGGAAGGCGCCGGCGCTGTCCGGGGCCAGGGTGCCGCCCAGCAGGTCCAGCAAGGTCGACTTGCCGGAACCGGACTGGCCCGTCAGAAACCAGATCTCGCCGCGTTGGACGACGAGGTTACCGACATGCAGCTCGAAGGCGGCGCTGCGGCCGCCGCGGCGCAGCGTCACGTCGCGCAGGGCGTAGACCGGCGGAGCCGCCACGACGGTCATGGCAGGGCGTCGAGCGGGATCGGAGAGACGGCATCGCCGCCGCTGCGGTCGCCGTCGAGGGCGATCCACAGATCGGTGTTGTCGTAGATCCGCCGATACAGCGCGACCTTGGCCCCGAGGTCGTCGAGGAACTGGCGCTGCTGGCCGAAGCTCCAGGACAGCCAGTCGTCCTCGCTCAGCTCCATGATCCGGCTGCGATAGGGCAGGCCCTCGAGATATTCGCCGATCAGGCCGAGATCGGCCAGCCGGCGGGCGTTCTCGCCGCCGACGCCCTCCGGCCGCCGGGCCATGGTCGCGGCGGCGCTGCGCAGCTGGCGGAAGAAGTCGTTCGGGGCGACGCGCGTCGACTCGCCGGCGTCGATGATCGCCTGCAGCGTCGCCTGCAGGTCCGACAGCTGGTTCCGGGTGATCAGAACCCGGACGTCGAGCGTCTTGCGTGCCGGGTTGGCGATGTCGCGGTCGGAGACCCAGGCCGAGAACAGGCGAGGCGGCTGGTTCCCTTCCATACGGCCGAGATAGGCAAGCTGCATGGCGCGGCCGACGAGGCCGGCGCGAATCAGGGCCGAGTCTTCGGTGCTGGACGGCGCCGAGGCGGACTCTTCGGTTTTGTGCCCCACAATGACCGACGGGTCGGCGAGCTTGCCCTGCTCGGCCGCTTTCATCTGCTGGATGATCGTGTCGGACACGCGGCCCACGACCTTACCAAAGGCATCCACATCGCCGCCCTTGACCGGAAAGTACAGGCTGCCGATGTTCTGCACCGACGTAAGGGTCTGATAGATGCTTGCGGCACGGTCCTGGTCTTGTTGGCCGGCTGCCGTCAGCAGATGCACGACGATGATCGCGATGCCCTTCTCCTGGGCAAGAAGCCGCAATCGTTCGGCATCAAGGCCGGTCGAATTGTGCGGGTCGGCACCCGTTCGCGGCGATGCGTCGGTCACCAGGACAATGAATCGGCCGGCATAATTGCTCCAGTCTATGTCCTCGATCGCAGTCTTCAGGCCGGAGAACGTGTCTTCCTCCCAGTCGAGGTTAGAGACCTTGGATTCCTGGATCTCGTTCATCTTCTGGTACAGAGCGGCCCGGTTCCGGCTGTCCTCTAGCTGCGAATAGACGCGTGACAGATACTCGTCGGGTTGACCGCTCTCGAGGACGTCCCTGAAGGCGACGACGCCGAAGCCGGTGCGTTCGCCGGCGGCGGATTCGGCAAGCCGTTCGGAAATTTCCCGGTATGTCGTGCGGGTCCTGTCGATATAGGGCTGCATCGAGATCGTCGCATCCATCAGGAAGACGATACCCGTCCGGTAGCCCCTGAGGTGTTCCGCCGCCAGATCCTCGGCCGACGGCTGGGGCGCAGTCCCGGGTTGGTCCGGCTTCTCCTGCAGCGAGGTTGCGGCAACTTCGAGGGCCAGCCCCGAGAAGCCGCTTGCGAAATAGCCGTCGGTCCAGTTCAGGATCGGCAGCAGGTAGAAGGTCTTGGCCGGATCGATCCAGGTTGACGGCTCGATCGCCGTCACCGGGCTGTCCTGGGGCAGGGCGCCGGTTTCGGCGGCCTGGCGCAGCGCCGCGGCCCGAGCGCCGGCGTCGGGTGACTCCATCAGCCCGAGAAGCGGATCGGCATCCTTGAAGAACAGGGCGCGGTCGCGATTCACCGGATTGGTGAAGAGGACGACCATCGTCTGCTTCCAGTCGATCGCCTCCGCGGCCGGGATCCACCCCAGCGTTCGCCCGCCCGGCGTCGTGCCGACCTCGATCCAGTCGGCGTCCCCGCTCTTTGCCCGTCCATAGACGAAGAGCATGGACAGGGCCGGGATCTCCGGGCCTGCCGACGCCCCGGCCGGCTCCGCCGCGGCCTTTGCTCCCGGACGGGTGAGCACGCGCTGCCACAGGCTCGTCGTCCCCGGCATCAGCAGCGGCGTCCGGGCTTCGGCCTGTCCGGGCGGGGTCTGCGCTGCCGCTGCGCCGGCGAAGAATGCCGCCGACAGCCCGACCGCGAGACCGACGGCAAGGGCGCGGGCGAAGGAAGCCATTCGGATCATGGTTCGGAACCTGCGTTGCCGAGGGCCTGGAGGAGTGGCCGGGCATCCTCCACCCCCCGTTCCAGGGCGGTGGTGTAGAACTCCCGGGCCTTGGCCGGATTCGGCGCGGTGAAGGGGTGGGGCCCCTGGTCCCAGGAGTCCGGGTCGTAGAAGCGGGCGATCCCGAGCGCGGCCTCGCCGCTGCCGCGCCGCGAGGCTTCCTCCCACAGCACCAGTGCAGTGTCCGCGTCGCGCTTCTCCTGCAGGAAGCGCTGCCCGACCAGATACAGGTCGTGCGGCGGCAGGTCCAGGAGCCGGGGCAATTGCTGGCGGTCCAGGGGTGGGGCGGGATCCGGACGGATCGCGGTTTCGGCCTCGGCCGGGGCCTCCGCTTTCGGCTGCACCGCTTTTGGCTGCGTCGGTTCTGACTGCACCGGTGTCGACCGCGGCGGTTCAGGCCGCGGCGGCTCCGATCGCACCACCTCGATGGCAGGCGCGGATGTCGCCGCCGACGGCTGCGTTTGTGGCGGCGGAGGCGGCGTGACCGCGGTCTGACGCCATTGCCACCACAGGCCCGCAGCTGTGATCAGGACGAGACAGAGGAGGGCGGCGATCGCGAACGCCCGGCGCCGTGGCGTCCCGGCCGACGGGGCTGGCCCCGGTCCGGAAGCGGTGGCGGTGACGAGCTCCCGCATCGATTGCGGGCGGTCGAGCGGATCGGGCTCGAGCATTCTGGCGATCTGGGGGGCGAGGCTCGGCGGCACGCCGTCGAGCTGCGGAACGCTCCGGCGGGCGTTGACCACCGTCATCATCGTCCGGCCCATCTCCAGCGGGCGGCCGCGGGCGGCGGCGGCGAGCACGAGCCCGAGGCTGTAGATGTCGGAGCGGGAATCGACCTGGGCGCCGAACAGCCCGACCTGCTCCGGCGAGGCCCAGGAGAACTTGCCGGCGAAGCTGCCGCCGACCACGGTCTGGGCGTCGAGGTCGGAGAACTTGGCGATGCCGAAGTCGATCAGCTTGGCGCCGCCGAGCCGGCCATGCTCGAGCAGGATGTTGTCGGGGGACAGGTCGCGGTGGCAGATGCCGATGTCGTGAGCCTCGGCGAGGCCGGAGGCGAGGCGGTCGCGCAGGGCGCCGACCTCCTCCGGCGTCAGCGGCCCGTCGCGCAGCCTGTCGCTCAAGGACGGGCCGTCGACATATTCCATGACGAGGTGAAGGCGTTTCGACTCGTCCCGGAACAGCCCGTCATAGCCGACGATGGCGGCGTGCCGAATCTTGCGCAGCGCCTCGGCCTCGCGCAGGAACAGGGCGACGATCGCCTCGTCGCCCATCAGCTCGGGCAGGATGATCTTGATGGCGTGTCGCGTCTGCTGATCGATGTGCTCGGCTTCGTAGATCTCACCCATGCCGCCGCGACTGATCAGCCGGACGATGCGGTAGGTGAACAGGACGGTTTCGCCGGGCGACAGCTCGGTGGCCGATCGCGGCCCTCGCGGCGGCTCCGGGACCTTCGGCAACGCGTCCTCGGACAGACGCTCGGGCCCGGCAGTCACGGCCGGTCTCCATTCGGCCGGCGCGGCGGCACGGTGCGCTCCTCGTCGTCCTCGCAGGACAGGACCACGACGGTGACGTTGTCCGGCGCCCCGCGGCCGAGCGCCAGGTCGACCAATCCGTTCGCCGCCTGCTCGGGCGGCATGGCGTCGAGCAGATTGGCGATCTCGCCCTCGGAGACGACGCGGGTCAGGCCGTCGCTGCACAGCAGGAAGACATCGTCCGGAAGGACGACGCTCCGTTCCATCTCCAGCTCCAGCGTGTCCGTCGCACCCACCGCCCGGGTGATCACATTGGACTGGGGATGGTGATGGGCCGCCTCGGGCGACAGCACACCGCTGTCGACGAGTTCCTGCACGTAGGAATGATCCCGCGTGATCTGCCAGAGCTGCCGATCGCGCAGCAGGTAGAGACGGCTGTCGCCGGCCCACAGGCAGACGAAGCGGCCGGCATGGATCATCAGCACGATGGCGGTCGACCCCATCGTCGCGCCGGTCTGCTCCGCCTCCTGCCGCAAGGCGTCATGGACCTCGGAGAGCCGGGCATGGACATCGCCCATGAAGGCAGCTCCGGACTCGGGGACCTGCACCCGGTCCAGGGCCTCGACGATCATCCGGCTCGCCTGATCGCCGCGCCGATGGCCGCCCATGCCGTCGGCCACCGCCCACAGGCCGATCCCTGGCTTGGACAGGAACGCGTCCTCGTTGTGATGCCGCACCGCGCCCGCGTCGGTGCGGCCGGCGGATCGGAACTGGAAACGCTTCACCGGGCGGGCTCCGTGGCGAAGCGCGCCGTCATGAATGCCCGGGGCCAGGCCAGGGGAGGCGGCAGCCCGTCACCGGAGAGATACCAGCCCTCCGCCGCCGGGCCGGTCCAGAAGCGGGCCGGAGCCGAGGCCGCAACCAGGCGCAGCGCGGCGACGCCCAGCCCGTCGGCTGACGGCAGCAGCACGCCATGCCAGCCATCGCCGATCTCGACCGGCGGCCGGTCCTCCTCCATCAGCGGCGGGGCGCCGAGGCCCTCGACCGCGGCCTCCCACGCCTCCGGCGCCGTGGCGTCGTCGAGTGCGGCGAGCGCGGTCCGCTCCAGCGCATCAAACCAGCCGGCCGCGAGCAGCGGAGCCTCCGGACCCGGATCCGCACCAAGAGGCGAAGCCAGGGTGAGGGGAAAATAGCGCCCGACCCTGTCCACGCTGGGCATGAGAAGCCCCGCCATCGCAGGTCCAGCGCTGCCCGCCGGCAGCAGGAACCGCCAGACCGGCGCCGTCAGGAAGCTGTCCAGCCATCCATCGCCGAGCGCCTCGCGCGTCGCCACCATGCCGCGCTGCAGCCAGTCGTCCCAGGGCTCGACGAAGCTTCGCGGCAGCCGGCGGGTGACGAAGTCCCCGAGCCAGGGCAGCTTGCCGAAGACGCCGGGCCCGCCGGCCTCCGGAATCAGAAGACCTGTGGGCATTGGAACTCCCTCAGCTGCGGCAGCGTGAAGGGGCTGAGGACGCTGGCTGTGCGGATCTCGAAGGTGGCGCTGTTGTTGCCCTCGCCGATGGTGAGGCGGAAGCGGTCGCTGGCCGAGGCGCCGGCGATCCGGGACCGGTCGACCAGCCGGAACAACGCCCAGGGGCCCTCCAGGGTGATGCCGCCGCTTGGCAAGCCGTCGACGCCGGTGAAAGAGACGCGGACCTGGCTGGTCCCGGTCCCCGGCCAGCGCATCGACACCGGGCGGACCGGGCCGTGGTTGTAGGAGACGGTCTGGCCGTTGATGTCGAGCGTCACGCTCGCTGTCTCGGGCGACAGGTCGACGGGCTCGATCTCGAAGCCGATGCTGGGCTGGCTCCCGCCCTGGGGGAAGAACGCATCGCGGATCCTGGCAGCCTTCTCGAACTGCGCCAGCGTGCTGTCGGCGATGCCGAGGTCGATGTTGTTCAACCGGGCCCAGCGCCACGGATTGCGCGAGGTGTCGGCGTATTGGGCGAGGTTGCTGGAGAAGAAGCCGTCGATGAGCCCCCCGGGCGCGAACAGCCGGGCGAAGTCGTCCAGCTTCACGTCCTGCCGGGCGCCGCGGGCGAGCGGATAGCGCCCGGCCAGCGCCGTCTGGCACAGCGGCCGGCCGGTGGTGTTCCAGTCGGCGTTCAGCGTCTGCCGCGCCCCGCCGATGGTGACGTTGGAGGTGGCCTGGGCGATCTGCTCGGCCCAGCCGCGCATCGCCTCGGGCGCACGGCCGGCCGAGGCGGTGAGCTGCTGCGCCAGGGCCGCGAGCTCGGCGTTGGCCGCGGCTCCGGCGACGCCCGGCGTCATTGCGCTGCGGTTCATCTGGCGATAGATGTCGGCCAGCGTTCGGATCATGTCGTCGAGCGGCGCCGCCGCGCCGTTCGGGCCTTCGACGAAGGTGTGCAGGTCGCGGAACCGCTCCTCCACATAGGCCCCCGGCAGAGGGGCCGAGTCCGTCGGCGAGGCGCCGGCGCCGAGGCGCGTCCGGGCATAGTCCTGGGCGAGCAGCGAGGCGAGCCGGCCGCTCATGCCGAAGCGGTTCTGCGCCACGGTCTCGACCTGGGAGGCGACGACGTTGACCGCCTGCTTCTGGCCGTCGCTCAGCTCCGGCGCGGCCTGTCCCGCGGCAGCTGGGGCCTCCTTGGTCAGCGCGGTCTCCTGTGCCGCTCTGCGCAGGATCGCGGCCAGAGGCGAGCCAGGGCCGGACAGGATGTTCAGGACCTCGATCGCGTGCGCCCGGCTTTCGAACGGGACAATGCGGATATCGGCCAGGAGCGCGTTCCAGGCCGAGATGTAGTCGTTGTAGTAGAGCTGCAGCGCGTCGCCAGCGATCCGGGCGACGGCCGCATCGTCCGGCGCGTCCGCCGCCGCCTGCGGATCGGTCACCCAGCGTTCCGAGGCCACGAGGCGGGCCGCGTCCTCGATCCCGGGCAGGACCACCTCGTGGAAGCCGCGATAGGTGAAGATCCCCGGCACGCCTTCCCCTAGACTCTTGTTCGAGGCGCGCACCAGGGCGCGCAGGGTCTCGGGCCCGCCGTGATCGCTCACGCCCCAGGCCGGCAGGGCCGCGGCATCGGGGCTGGCGGCGAGAAGCGTATAGGCGCGCTGAGCGGGGGGCGTGGCGGCGATGATCCCGCGCACCCGCTCCACCAGCCGGCCGTCGATCCCGATCCCGGCCAGCGGCCGCTCGAGCAGGGCGGCCGTATGGGTTTCGACAGAGCGACGAAGGGCGGCGTTCTGCTCTCCGGGATAGCGCTGCACGAGGTCGATGCGGAGCCATTGGAGGATGGTGGCGCTGTCCACCTCGGGCGCCTTGCCGCCGAGCATCAGGTAGCTTTTCAGCGCGACATAGGCCAGGTCGGAGGGTTGCTGCACGCTGTGCAGGATGTCCTCCAGCCGCAGCACCAGGCGCGGCAGAAGGACCGTGTTCAGGGCGTGCCGATAGGCCTGGACGGTGCCCTGGGACAGGGTGTCGCCCTGCCAGAGGCCGAATCGCAGCGCCCAAGGCGCCGGATCGTTCCGCCGCTCGTAGCCGGCCGGCGCCGCGCGCAGCGCGTCGAGGGCGGGCAGGACGGGGCCGAGATCGGCGTCGCGGACCGGCCCGCTGATGTCGCCCAGCTTCGCGGCATAGCCGTCGAGGCCGTCCTGCGCCGAGGCGATCAGCGTCCGGTTGCCGAGATAGCTGACGGTCCAGGCCGCGACCAGGGCGACCACGACCGCAGCGGCGGCGGCCGTCACCCCCCAGCGGATCCAGCGCAGGCGTCGCTCCAGCCGTGGATTGGTCGAGACGATGCCGGCCTCGGCGAAGACAACCTTGCGCAGCAGGTCCGTCAGGAAGTAGCTGCGGCCCCGGCCGTGTGCGGCCATCATCTGTTGGCGGTCCAGGCCGAAGGACCGCGCCATCGCCCCCATCAGCCGGTCGAAGGGCGTGCCCTCCTGGGTGCCGCTGGTGAGATAGACGCCCCGCAGCAAGGGCCTGGCATCGTACCGGCTGGGGCGGAACGCCTCGGTCAGGAACTCCTGCAGCGCATCGCGCATCGAGGCGACCTGAGCCGGGAACCCGTAGACCAGGCTGCGGTGCTGGATGTCCGGCTCCTGGTGCAGCCGCTCGACGACGCGGTGGTTGAGCCGGTCGACCAGGAGGTCGAACTCGCGCAGGAAGCTCGGGACGACGCCGGTCTCGTCCCTGCCCTCGTCGAGGGCGAAGGTGACACCCCAGACCTGCTCGCGCTCCTCGCGGCCGAGATTGTCGAAGAATTCGGAGAAGCCGGCCAGGAGGTCGGCCTTGGTGAACAGCACATAGATCGGGAAGCGGACGCCGAGCTCGTCCGTCAGCTCCTGCAGCCGCTGGCGGACGGCGCGGGCATGGGCAAGGCGCTCGCTGTCCGGCATCAGCGCGACGTCGGAGATGCTGACGCAGACGATCGCGCCGTTGATCGGCTGGCGCGGGCGATTGCGCTTGAGCAGGCCGAGAAAGCCCTTCCAGGCAGCGGCGTCCCGCGCGGCATGGCTGTCCTGGGTGGTGTAGCGGCCGGCGGTGTCGATCAGCACCGCCTCGTTGGTGAACCACCAGTCGCAGTTCCGGGTGCCGCCGATGCCGCGGATGGCGTCCCGATCCTGGCCGGTGCGGTCGGCGAGCGGGAAATCGATGCCCGAGTTCAGCAGCGCCGTCGTCTTGCCGGCGCCGGGCGGGCCGATCAGGACGTACCAGGGCAGCTCGTACAGCCAGCGGCGGCGGCCCTTGCGGCCGAGGCGCGTCTTGCGCAGGACCGCGAGCGCCTCGGACAGCCGGCCGCGGATCGCCTCGATCTCGTCGTCGGCCGGGGCAGCCGTTGCGGCAGCATCGTCCGCCGCGACCTCGTCGACCAGCTTCGCATTCGCCCGCTGGCTGCGCACCGCGGACCAGGCGATGACCAGCGCCCAGAGCACCAGCATCGCGGCGATGATGACGACGCGGATGAGGGCGTCCTCGAGCGGCCGCACCTCCGCCACCGCGATCAGCGGGCCGACGAACCAGATGATCGTCGACAGCAGCAGCACGCCGACCAGGGAGACGAACCAGCGGGCCGTCAGGATGGAGACGATCTTGCGCACCGCGTCAGCCGCCCTTCGCAGGCTTGAGGAGGACCACTTCGATCCGCCGGTTCTGGGCTCGGCCGTCGGCCGTGTCGTTCGGGACCAGCGGAACCGTGTCCGCCTTCGCCTCGACCGAGAAGCGGGAATCGTCCTGGACCCGGTCCGCCAGAATCCGGCGGACGGACTCGGCCCGGGCCAGCGAGAGCTGCCAGTTCGACGGGAAGCGCAGGTTGCGGATCGGCTGGTTGTCGGTGTGGCCCTCGACCACGACCTGGCCCGGCTCCGTCTTCAGCGCGTCGCCGATGCGGACCAGGATCGGCTTGCGGTCGTCGGTCACCGTGTCGCTGGCCGAGGCGAAGAGCCCGTTGCCGTTGATCCGGACGCGGGTGCTCTGCTGGTCCTCGATGACGGTGACCAGGCCCTCGCGGATCTCCGGCTCCAGGAAGCGCTTGAGGCGGCTGCCGGAGGTCTCCTCGACGACCTTGGGCGCCGGCGGCGGCTCGACCGGCGCCGGCCGCTCGATCACCACCGGCCCGGCCGGCGGCACCTGGGCGGCGGCCGCCATCACCGGCTGCAGCGTCCCGTCCAGAAGCCATTGATAGGTGTAGAAGGCCCCCAGCAGGATCGCACCGGCCGCCGCGCCGATGACCCAGAGCGGCACCAGGCGGGACAGTCGCCGCCGGGTCGGGGCGACGCCGGCCCAATGCGGCGACAGGGCGCGCTCGCGATGGTCCCGCCGCCGCCGGATGGCCATGTAGAGCGAGTCGCGGGTTTCCGACAGCCGGGCGGGGCCGCGGGGATCAATCCGATAGCGCCCCTCGAAGCCCAGCGCCAGGCAGACATAGAACAGCTCGAGGATGTCGAGCGTCCGCTCCGGGTCCTTCATCAGGTGGTCGAGGATGTCGAAGAACCGCTCGCCGCCCCAGGTCTCGTTGTAGAAGGTCGAGACCATCGACTGCTTGGTCCACACGCTCTGGCTGCCCCAGGGGGTGTTCAGGACGAGGTCGTCGATGGTGGCGCAGAGCCCGTAGCGGGCGGCCCGGATCGCATCGGCCGTGGCGCCCGTCGCCAGCGCGTTGCGCTCGAAGGCGCGGATCTCCGCGATGACGCGCTCGCGCAGCAGCGGCACGTCGCGATGCACGGCCCGGTTCTTCAGCCGCACCGCGAGCGCGAACAGGGGCGTCGCCGCCTGGATGACCTTGTTCACCCCGGTCGGCGCGATCGGCGCCGCGCCGTCGAGCTCCGGCATCGCCACGCCGGCAAGGCGGGGCCGGGGCGAGGGGGCCGCGCGCGGCACCAGCGTCTTCTCTCCGTCCCCGCCCGGGATGCCGCCGGTGACCACCGCCGCGGGGCGCGCGCCGGCGGGGCGCGGCCGGATCACGGTGCGGTCGGCATCCTGCGGGTCGGCGAACGGATCGTCATCGACCATCGGCTATCCCCGCTGCGCCTTGATGGCCCAGCATTCGAGCTGCAGGTTCGGGAACTCGCCCGCGACATGGACCGCCATGCCGCCGGAGGTCTTGAGATCGGCCCAGTGGCGGCTGTTCCGGTCCATCTCGAAATAGATCACGCCGGGATGGTAGGGCAGCTGGCGCGGCGCCACCGGCAGCGGCCGGATGGTGATGCCCGGCAGCGCCGCGTTGACCAGGTTCCGGATCTGCTCCACCGGTCCGATCTTGATCTGCGTCGGGAAGTGCCGGCGCACCGCCTCGGCCGGAACGTCGGCGCGGACCGCCAGGATGAAGGCGGCCTGGTCGAGCAGCGTCCGGTCATTGATGGAGGCGACGCGGATGCCGTAGCGGCGCTCCTCGAGCGGAACCGGAATGGCGCTCTGCTCCAGCACCGCGGACAGCGACTGGCGCAGCTCGATCATCACCGCCTGGAAGCAGTGCTGCAGATCGTCGTGGCGATAGGGAGGGAAGGCGACCGGCCGCTTGTCCCGGCCGGTGAAGGTCGCCACCTCTCCCGCCAGCTCGAGCATGGCGGCGTAGAGCCGCTCGGGATGGATGCCGGCGGCGGCGGCGACATGGGCGAACAGGGGCTCGGCGCGGTTGACCAGCTGCAGCAGCAGGAAATCCGCCACCTCGGCCACGCCGCGGGCATCGGAGGCGTTGACCCGGCCGGCCAGGGCCTCGCCGCGATGATGCAGCAGCCCGACCAGCTCCGAGACATAGCCGGAGAGGCTGGCCGAGGCGTCATGCGCCAGGCAGGGCGGGATGTACCTGTCGTCGAGGACGATGGAGCGGTCGGCCCGGACCTCGACGATGCGGGCCAGGCCGAGGCAGACATAGCCCGACCGGTCGTCGGTTTCGAGCAGGTAACGCAGCCGCAGCCGGGCTACCTGCATGGCCGCCACGGCCGGGGAGAAGGCGTTCGCGTCCGTCGCCTCGAACTCCGCGGTGGCGTAGCGCGCCGTCGCGTTGGCCTCGGTGTGGTCGATGTCCGGGTTGCCCGGCTGCCGGACCGGCACCGCCAGGTAGACGATGGCGTTCTTGGTGCTCTCCGGCACCGTCAGGGGCGGGGGATGATCGGCATCCTCCGGCACGGCAAACGGCGTGCCGTCGTCCAACACGCCCGACACCGCCGAGACGGCGAACTTTCCGGTGCCGAGCAGGTCGCGATTGATGCGCAGCTCGCGGATGCCCCAGCCGTATGGCAGCAGGCCGGCGACGCGGGCGCGGACCAGCTTCTCGACGTAACGGTCGAACTGCTGGAAATGGTGGGTGCGGAGAAACATGCCCTCCGCCCAGACGACCTTGTTGTCCCAGCCCATGCGGTCTAGTCCTCGACCTTGATCGAGATGTCGGAGGCGCCGACATGGATCGCCACCTCGTCGACATCGCCGGGATCGATGCTTTCGACGGCGCGCCACTTGGCCCGGTCGATGTCGCGGAAGCCCGCCACCACCCCGATCTGATGGGCGGCGGGGTCGAACTGCACCGACAGCGTCCGGGTCTTGCCCGGCGTCAGCAGCATCTGCTCGCTGCTGATCAGCGTGTCCCCCAGCGCGGCCTGGGGATTCTCGGTCAGCTTGAAATAGTCGGCCTGCTCCAGCGCCGCCCCCGATTTGAGCTGGTAGATCCGGACCAGGATCGGCGACGGCCGGTTCGAGGCGTCGGGATTGACGCCGGGCGCGGCGTCGACGGTGATCGTCGTGTCCCCCGGCTTGAAGCCGAGCGTCCGATCGACCATGTCGCTGACCGCCCCGAAAGTCCCGCACCCCGCCAGCAGCCCGGCCGCTCCCACCATCGCGATCAACAGCCGCAATCGCATCTCCCATCCCGATCGGACGATAGCATTGCCGTCCTGTTTAGCAGGCGTTTTGTCCTGAGGCCAGACGGCCAGGAAAAAGCCCGTCCTTCTGTCCATAGCCGGCATGCGTTACATCCTCATTACAGCTGTGCATCCTGCCCAGTTACTGTGGCTGTGTGCTTTTCTTGCGATTACTTCTGAACAGGATCGCGCAGGCGTTCGTATCCTTCGGCGAAGGATTTGCCGAACAGATCCCGCACGCTTTCGGAGGCACGGTCGGACATCTGACGGTGCAGGGCGACATAGGCCTCCCAGAGCCGGGCCTTGCGGGCCGCGGGCAGGAGCGCGCCCAGCCCGCCGGAGGCACCGCCCGCGGATTCCGCCACCGCGTCCGGCGAAAGCCGGTCGAGGAGATGCCGCAGCGCCGCCTCCATGCCGCCGATCGTGCCGATCTGATGCCGGCGAAGGTCGCGAAACCCCTCTTCCATCGCATCCGCCCCCTTGGCGAAGGCGGGAAGCGGTGGCGACAGGATGGCGGTGATCGCCTCTTCCTCCGTCGCTGCGAACTTCAGCGGGTTGTTGTTGCGCGGCTGGATCGCCGTCCGCTCGATCCGGAACTCCGTCTTCAGGGATGACCGCGCCTCCAGCGCCTCCAGCAGGCCCTGCACGCTGGTGCGAAGGATCTGGCCGATCATGCGCGCCAGCTCCTCGCCGCGCTCCGCCGGGAACAGGGTTGGATCCACGCCGGCAGCCTCGAGAACGAGCCGGAGAGGATCGGTCTGGGCCTGCGCGGTCGGCGCCGCGGGGGGAGGGGGGGCCGGATCAGGTTGCGGCGTCGGCGGGGGCGACGGGGTGTCATGCCAATCGCGCGGAATCAGGCCGGCCGCCACGGCTCTGACGGCCGGCACCGGCTTCTCCTCCGCCCAATCCTCGGGGATTTCCCGGAACTGCGGCGTGGGAGGCCGGAAGGCCACATGCGCGGCGGGAGTGTGATCGGGTTCCGCCACATGCTCCCAGCGTTCGCCGGATGTGGTGTCGAACGGCGGGGGACCGGACGGGGCCGGTCCGGAGGGCCATTCAGCTGCGTCCAGCTGATGCCGGGGCAGCTTCGCCCCGCCCGCCGCATCAATGCCGAACGGCAGGGCCATGGGGTCGTCGATATCGATCGAATGGCTGGCTGCCGGGGCGTCGGCCCCGGACAGGCGGACCAGGAAGTGGTAGTCGCCGATCGCGATTCGATCGCCGTCGGACAGGACGGCGCTGTTCGAACGGCCGAGCGGCGTTGACCCGCCGTTGACGAAGGTGCCGTTGGTCGACAGGTCGAACAGCACATAGCGCCCGTCGACATAGTCGATCAGGCAGTGATTCTTCGAGACGAACCGCGAGCTGTCCTCCAGCACCCAGTCGTTGTCCGGCCCGCGTCCGAGCGTGAGGCCGCGGTGATCGAAGGTTCGGGTCTTGTCGCCGCCGGACGGGCCGGAACCGCCGGCGGTGAGGTCGAGGATCAGCTTCATGGCCGAGGAATTCGGGCGAAGGTGCGAGGGGAGAACAGTCCTGACCTCACTATGAGACACGATATTGGATCGTGCCGTGGGAGTCGACGGATACGCCTACATCCCGGACAGGATCAGAGTCCGCCATATGCGTGAGGAACTCGGCAGCCAGCTCGGGCAGAAGCGTGTTCGCCAGGATCTGCTCGATCGCCCGGGCGCCGCTCTCGCTCTCCGTCGCGCGGGAGCGGAGCTCTTCGACCAGATTGTCGTCATAGGTGAAGCGCGCCCCGTAGGTCTCCGCGATGCGCCGTCCGATCCGTTCGAGCTGCAGCCGGGCGATGCCGCGCATCGTGTCGTCGCCCAGGGGCAGGAACGGGATCACCGACAGGCGGCCGAGGAAGGCCGGCTTGAAGGTTTTCAGGAGCTCCGGGCGAAGCGCTGCCGCGAGATCCGCGGGGGCGGGAGCCGTGTCGGGATCGGCGCAGAGCTTGGCGACGAGATCGGTGCCGACGTTGGAGGTCAGGATGATCACCGTGTTCTTGAAGTCGATGTCCCGTCCCTCGCCGTCGCGCAGCATCCCCTTGTCGAACACTTGGTAGAAGATGTCCTGGACACCTGGATGCGCCTTCTCCAGCTCGTCCAGCAGCACGACGGAATAGGGGCGCCGCCGCACCGCCTCGGTCAGGATTCCGCCTTCGCCGTAGCCGACATAGCCGGGGGGCGACCCGAGCAGGAGCGAGACCTTATGCTCCTCCTTGAACTCCGACATGTTGATGACCGTCAGGTTCTGTTCGCCGCCATAGAGCAGATCCGCCAGGGCCAGGGCGGTCTCGGTCTTGCCGACGCCCGACGGGCCGAGGAAGAGGAACACGCCGATCGGCTTGCGCGGATCCGTGAGCTTGGCGCGGGCGGTGCGGATGGCCCGCGCCACCGCCTCGAGGGCATGGTTCTGGCCGACGACCCGCTCGCGCAGGCGATCTTCGAGGGTCAGGATCGAGCGGATCTCGTCGGACACCATGCGGCCGACGGGGATGCCCGTCCAATTCGCGACGACCTGGGCAACCGCCTGGGCATCGACCTCTACCGGGATCAGCGGGGCTTCGCCCTGCAGCTCGCCCAGGGCCCGGCGGGCCTCGGCGTATTCGGCGCGCAGCGCGGCGACATCCTCGACACCATCGGATGGATGCGAATTTTCCGCCTCGTCCGTCCCGGGACCGAGGCCCTGGGCCGCCTCGATCCGGTCGCGCAGCCCGCGGATCCGGTCGACCAAGCCGCGCTCCTCCTCCCAGCGGCCGCGGAGCGCCTCGTGCTCGGTCGCGGCCTGATCGCGCAGCGCCTGCAGATCGGCGATGCGCCCCGTCTCTCCACCCGTCGCCTCCTCCCGACGCAGGATGGCGATCTCGGCCTCCAGCCGCTCGACGCGCCGGCGGCGTTCCTCGATCGCCTCGGGCGTGGCCGCCTGGGCCATGGCCACCCGGGCACAGGCGGTGTCGAGCAGGCTCATCGACTTGTCGGGCAACTGGCGGCCGGCGACGTAGCGATGGGACAGCCGGACGCAGTCCTCGACCGCCTCGTCCAGGATCCGGACCCCGTGATGCGCCTCCAGCATCGGGACGACGCCGCGCATCATGTCGATCGCGGCCGCCTCGCCCGGCTCCTCGACCTTCACCACCTGGAAGCGGCGGGTCAGGGCAGCATCCTTCTCGAAGTACTTCTTGTATTCGGACCAGGTCGTGGCGGCGATGGTGCGGAGCTCGCCTCGCGCCAGGGCCGGCTTGAGCAGGTTGGCGGCGTCGCCTTGCCCGGCCTGGCCGCCGGCGCCGATCAAGGTGTGGGCCTCGTCGATGAACAGGATGACCGGCTGCGGGCTCGCCTGCACCTCTTCGATCACCGATTTCAGGCGGTTCTCGAATTCCCCTTTCACGCCGGCCCCGGCCTGCAGCAGGCCGAGATCGAGAGTCCGTAGGGAGATGTTGCGCAGCGGTTCCGGGACGTCGCCGGCGACGATCCGCAGGGCGAAGCCTTCGACCACGGCCGTCTTGCCCACCCCGGCCTCGCCGGTGAGGATCGGGTTGTTCTGCCGCCGCCGCGTCAGGATGTCGATGACCTGCCGGATCTCGCCGTCGCGGCCGAGGACCGGGTCAAGCCGGCCGGCTCGGGCGCGCTCGGTCAGGTCGATCGTGTAGCGGTCGAGGGCCTCGGTCCGTCCCATGGCGGCCGGCTGGCTCTTCGCGCTGTCGGTCCGAACCGTCATGTCGACGGCCTCGGCCGAGGAGGCGGCGATGCCGGTCAGCTTGCGGCGCAGCTCGTCGGGCGGGATGCGGGCGAGGGAGGGCGACGCCGCGCGCGCATGCTGGCCGAGCGTCTCGTCGGACAGCAGCGCCACGAGGAGATGGCCGGAGCGGATCTGTCCGTCGCCATATTCGAGCGTGGCCAGGAGCCAGGCTTCGCGCCCGAGCGAGACGAGGGAGGGCGACAGGGCGGGAGGATGGACATTCCCGGTCTTGAGCCGATCGAGGGCGCGGGCCAGATCGGCCGCGACCCGCTCGACCGCGATCTCGTAGTGGCGCAGGCAGGCCGCGACGTCGGACCGTTCGTCCTCCAGAAGCTTGGCGAGCCAGTGCTCGATCTCGACGTTGAACTGGGACCGCGATAGGGTCAGGCCGGCAGCGCCTTCGAGCGCGCGGCGGCACGGTGCGTTCAACTTGCCGACGAGGGATTTCAGATCGATGGCGGCCATGCGGGGCTCGTGTTGCGGTCGGTTGGTGCGGCAGTGATCAGATGTCGTCCAGTTCGAAGACGGCGTCGGACGGGTCGGCCGGCGGCGGCTGGGACACCGCCCAGCTGGTCCAGCCGAGCCGTGTCGCCTCGGGGCCGAGCCGCGGCTCCGGAACCTCCCTGCGGTCGAGCACGACGCGCAGGTTGAAGCTGAGGCCAGGCCCGACATAGAGCCGGGTCAGCTCAGCCAGGCGGCGGACCTCGTCCGATCCAGGCAGCAGGGTCTGGAAGCGCGCCCAGGACACGGGGCCGACGCGGATCTGGAACTTGCCGCGCCGGTCCCACACCCTCTCCCCGGCGGCCGCGTCGACCCCGAGCCGGCAGAAATTGCCGTCCGGCGAGGCGGCGGTCGGCAGGACGGTCCGCTCCTCCGGCGGCAGGGCGAGCCAGGTGCCCTCGAACGGCTTCACGGCCACGGGAAGGCCGAGATAGTCGCCCAGCAAGGCTTCCAGCGCCGCTGCGGACCGGGGCCAGCGGGCGAAATGGCCCGCGTAGTGGAGGATCGCCTCGTCATCGACCGCCAGGCGCCGCTGCAGGTGCGGAGTGCCGAGGCCGACCAGGGCGCGCAGCGCGTGGGAGATTCCGTCCTCGGCGCCGCCGGCGCGCTCATAGGCGATCGGCAGGCGGTATTTCGCCCAGGCGCGATAGAAGAAGGAGGCGAGCCGATGCTGGAACAGGTCGAGGAACGCCTTCAGTGCCGGACGTTTCTGCCGGGCTGAACGGTTGACCTCGGCCGTCAGATGGCTGGGCAGGACCCCGGATGGACCGATCAGCCCGAACAGAGTGACGGCCAGCCGTGGCGGCCCGCCTTCGTCCGGGGCGGGCGGTTCGAACCGGGCGACCGAGCCGGCCGGAAAGGCGAGGGAGGCGGTGCCCGTCAGGCGCACGGCCTCGTCGGCCGGCGGCAGATCCTCGCCGATCGGGCGGCCGCGGCCGTCCTGCCCAGGATCTCGCTTCCGGGCCGCGGTCTCGAGCAGACGGATGGCCTGAAGGGCTTCGACGCTCCACGGCCTTTTGGTCAGACGGTCGATCACAGCAGCAGGGTCTCCCCCGCCCGCGGCGGCCACCGCTTCAGCGGCTGCGAGCGGCCGCGGATGACGGCGGTGAGCCGCGAGAAGGAATTGATGCTGCAATACAGGCCGAGGAAGCGCTCCAGCACCGAGGCGAAGAGATAGAGGCCGGCGGCCGTGAAGCGCTCGCCCTCGAACTCGACCGTGACGTCGACGCCTCGCGCGAAGCCCCCGAGCGCATCGCCCGGCAGGCGCGCCGAACCGCGGCGGCCGGAGACCTTCAGCAGGCTGTCGATCACGGCCCGTGTCTCCGGCGAATCGCGGAAGTCGTATAGCTTCAGGATCTCGCGCAGGGCCTCGATACCGTCCACGTCGTCGGTGAGGGACAGGTGGTTGAGCGCGAGATGCGAGACCAGCCGCCAGCGGCCGCGCTTGCCCAGGGCCGAGCGCAGCGTCGGCGTCGGCGGCGTCAGGCAGGTGACCCGGTCGATTGCGGGGGACGAGTCCGCCGCGCTCAGATGCGGATGGCCACCGCCGAAGGGCAGGCGGCTCGGCAGGTCCCGGTTCAGGCACAGGATGTCGACCGAAAGCGTCGTCTTCGGCGAGGACACCGGGTCGAAAGACTCGTCGACCAGGGACAGGAAGACCTCCGTCCCGTTCTCGCCCGGCCCCCCATGCCGGCGCGCGGCATGCCAATAGGCCCGCCGGGCGCCGGCGTGCCGGAGCGCGTAGAACGGCTCGAAGGCGGTCACCTGCCCCCGCTCGTCCGAGCTCTCGACCTGCTCGATCGAATAGACCTCGGTCGCCACCGGCCGCCGGGAATCGGGAACCACGCGATAGTCGGTCGTGGCCTGGGTGATCGTGATCGGCTCCGCCCGCAGCGGGAAGAGATTGACGATCGGGGTGCAGCCGAGGGCCAGGGAGGCCGTCCCGATGCTGCGCTCCAGATCGGCCGATCCGCGGCGCAGATAGAAGAAGATCTCGATCCGGCGGCCGGCATCGAGCAGCGTCTTGGCCTCCAGCCCCTCGAGATCGAAGAACAGGAACTTCTCGGGGAAGGCGAAGTATTCGGTCAGCAGCCGGTAGCCGAGATGCGACCGGGCCGGATACGGCAGCAGCCCCTCGTCGGGACCGAAGCCGACCGGCTTGATCGCCCCGGCAGGCAGGATCGCCGGATTGGGATCGGTCGGGCCGTCGGCCACCGCGATCGACAGGCAATCGTTGTGGATCAGCTCGTACAGCGGCAGCGCCTGCTGCGCTGGGCCGGATAGATGGAAGCGCAGGGTTTCGATGCCGAGCGAGGAGAAGGTCATTGCCTCGTTCAGGCAGCGCAGGCCGACGCGCAGGATTGCTGTGGCGCCCGCCGCTCGCGGATTGGGCGGCGCCGCCATCGGCCTGGAGCCCAAGGCGACGGCATCCAGCGCGATCGGCCAGAGGGCCAGCGGGTATCCCGTCCGGAACTGGCATGCTTCGCCGTCCACGGTTTCGGTGCTGACCTCGGTCCCCTGCGGGACGCGATAGGCGCCCCGCATATCCGGCCGGCAATCGAACCGTGCGATCGCCATGGACGGGATGGGCGCCGCATAGTGCGGGTACAGCACCCCGATCAGCGCGTCCGTCAGCTCCGGGAAATCGTCGTCGAGCTTCGCCCGGATCCGCGCGTTCAGATAGGCGAAGGCTTCGATCAGGCGGGCGACGAAGGGATCGTCCGTCGCCTCGCCGCTCAGCCGCAGCCGTCCGGCGATCTTCGGATGTGCGGCGGCGAACTCGCCGGCCAGGCGGCGGATATAGGTCAGCTCGCGCTGATAATGGGCGAGAAGGTCTTCAGCCATGGCTGCGCGAGGTCACCGAGAAGCTGCGACTCACCGGCTCGAGCACGGAATCGAAGGTCATCGGCTCCGGCGACGGTTCGGCATGCATCAGCGCGTCGATCCGCAGCCGCAGCGTGCGGTCCAGGCCCTCGGCATTGTTGAGAAGTCGGACGGTGACGGAGCGGAACCTCGGTTCGAACCGGCGGATGGTCGCTTCGATCACGGCGCGAAAGCGCTCGCGATCCTCGGCTGAGGTCATCGACAGGGCGGTGAAATCGGGGAGGCCATAGCCGGTCAGGGCGGATCGGAGCTCGTGCCAGGCCTCCGGCCAGGCGATCGGCCGCGCCCGCGTGTTCAGCAGGTTCTCCAGGTCGCGCCTGACGCCGTTGCGGATATCCGCCAGGGATCGGGCTGCGCGCTGCACGCCGCCACGCATGGCCGGCTCCGCCTCGTCCGCCAGAAGGCGATCGAGCACCGAGAGCAGGAGGGCACCGTCGTCCTTCGCCATGGGCTGCTCCGCGGCGTCAGGCGGCCGGCCGGGCTTCGAACCGGCGGGCCTGCAGGATCGGCACCGCCGCCTCGCCCGCGAGCCAGCAGCGCTGCCCGACGCCGAGGGCCGGAACGCCCTCGCCGCCCTGCCATTCCGTGACCCGACCCAGCCTGGCACCGTCATCGGCGCCCTCGACCGCCCCGGCATACAGCGTCGGCAGGTAGACATCGCCCTCCGGGCCGTCCCTGACGATCATCGAGGCGCGCCGCCACAGCAGGTCCCGCCGCCGCTCCGGCGCATGGAACTCGATCGCGACGACGCGCTCCATCGGCACCCAGTAGTATTTCCCGGTGCTAGTCAGGACCTCGAAGACCGGCGCGACGAGGTCGTCGATATCGCGCAGGTCGTCGATCTCGGCCTCGTCCAGGCAGCCGGGGCAGGGCGGCCGCAGGGCCTCCGCCTCGGCGGCGAGGCGGCCGGCCTCCTCGCCCTGCCCGTCGCGCAGGGCGAGCCCCGCCTCGAGCAGGCGCTGCAGATGCGGGGCCGGCGGATCCAAGAACTCCGGCAGCCGTCCGGCGGAGAAATGCTCGGCCCTGGCCTGGGCGGCGCGGATCAGCTGGCGGAACAGGGCCAAGCCCAGCGACGCTCCCGGATCCTGATCGGCGACGACATCGAGTTGACGGTCGGCCCGATCGAAATCGCCGGCGAAGCACAGCAGCTCGGCAAGGAAGACCCGCTTCGCCGTGGCGCCGGGCGCGGCCTTCACCTCGGCCAGGGCGGCTGTGACGGCCTCGGCCAGGCGGCCGGCCTGGAAATGCTCGGTCGCAGAAGTCATGTCGGATCCTCGACTCGTTTCCTCGACCCGGCCGGCGGCATCACGCGGCCTGGCCGGCATGGGCAATCTCGGTAACCAGGCGGAAGCTCGATGCCACCTGGTCGAGCTGAAAATGTGGCCGCAGATGGATGACGCAGCCATACAGGCCGGGCCGTCCGGGCAGCTCGCGCACCGAGACGTCGACCTCGCGCAACGGATAACGGGCGCGCTGCTCGCTGGTGGCAGTGTCGCTTGCGATCGAGTAGCCCAGCAGCCAGCGACGCAGGAATTCCTGGCAGTCTTCGACGGTCTGGAAGGCGCCGATGCGGTCGCGGCCGATCACCTTCACGTAATGCGCGAAGCGGCTGATGCAGAAGATGTACTGCAGCATGGCCGACAGCCGGGCGTTGGCGGTCGCCGCCGGCTGCCGGCTGTCGCCCTTTGGCCGCTGCAGCGACGGGTTGCCGTGGAACACCGCGTGGGGGGTATCCCGGGCGCGGGACAGGGCGATGATGCCGAAATCCGTCAGGTCCTTCTCGATCCCGTCGGTCAGCTCGACATCGAGGGCGATCTTGTAGCCGACGCCCGGCCGGTCGGTGCCGAACGACATGCTGGGCAGGTCCGTCACCAGCCCGCCGCTGCCGCCCTGAGCGGCGGCGCCCCGGATCTCGGCGAACCAGCCGAACTGGTCGAACGCCCGGATCAGCGTGCCGGCGAAGGCGAAGGCGGCGGGGGCCCAGCAATAGCCGGAGAGGTCGGGGGCGGAGGCATCCTCGCGATAGCGGAAGCCGTCGGTCCGGCTGCCGTCATCGGCCCAGGGCAGCCGCATCAGGATCCGGGGGGCGGTGAGGCCGAGGAAGCGAGCCTCCTCGATCTCCCGCAGCGCGTGCCAACGGACATAGTCGGGGGTGCGGAAGCCGTGCGCCAGATCGATCGGCTGGCCCAGCTCGGCAAAACTGCTGACGCCCAGCAGGGTCGGGTGCGCCCCGGCGACGAACGGCGCGAATGCCGCCGCCGCGATCTGCGCCATGCCTCGCAGTCCCGCGACATCGTCGGTCGGGTGGCCGGGGGCCGGCCTGTGCCGCATCTCGTAGGCGCCGACCAGCACGCCGAACGGCTCGCCGCCGGGCGAACCGAACTCCTGCTCGTAGATCTTCTGGAACAACTGGCTCTGGTCGAATTCGATCGCCCGCTCGAGATCGCGGCAGACCTCCGGCCAGCCAATATCCAGCAGCCGGATCTTGGCGGCGGTGCCGGCGGCGCAATCGACCAGATAGGCGACGCCGCGCCAGCTCGCCTCGAGCTGCTGCAACCCCGGCGCGTGCAGGATGGCGTCGAGTTGCGCCGAGATCAGAGAGTCGAGCCCGGCGATCTCGCGATCGATCGCGGCGAGCAGCGCCCGGCGGTCACGCAGCAGGCGCGCGGCCTCCGTCCGCCCGAACCAAAGGACGAGCGCTTCCGCCTGGCGAGGCTCGGCCAGGAACGTGATGATAGGGCCGGCCCCGTCGACTGCGTCCCGGTCCCCACCGGCGAAGATGCGATCGACCAGGTCCATCCCCAGGCTCGTCCGGTCCTGACCGGACGAGGGCGCGGGCCTCTTGGTACCCTCGGGCATCGGGCGAAGGTCAGCCGTTGCCGCCGGCGTTCGGAATCCGCGCCACCATGCGCAGCGAGGTGGTCAGCTCCTCCATCTGCAGCCACGGCCGCAACCAGGCGACGGCGTTGTAGGCCCCCGGCGACCCCGGGATCTCCTTGACCGAGATCCTGGCCTCCGCCAGCGGATAGCGCGCCTTCATCTCCTGGCCGGCATCCTTGTTGTTGTTGACATAGTTCATGATCCAGCGGTTCAGCCAGGCCTCGCAATCCTCCGCTTCGAGGAAGGAGCCGACCTTGTCGCGGGCCATGACCTTGAGGTAGTGGGCGAAGCGCGACGTGGCCATCATGTAGGGCAGGCGGGCCGAGATCGCGGCGTTCGCCGTCGCCTCCGGCCGATCGTACTTCTTCGGCTTCTGCGTGCTCTGCGCGCCGAAGAACACCGCGTAATCCGTGTTCTTGTAGTGGCAGAGCGGCAGGAAGCCCAGCCGCGACAGCTCGGCCTCGCGCCGGTCGGTGATGCCGATCTCGGTCGGGCATTTATGGTCGGGATCGCCGTCGTCGCTGGTGAAGCTGTGGAACGGCAGGTCCTCGACCTTGCCGCCGCCCTCGGCGCCACGGATGGCGGTGCACCAGCCGTGCTGGGCGAAGGCGTCGGTCAGCCGCGTCCCCATGACATAGGCCGCGTTCATCCAGCAGTAATGGTCGTGCGCCATCGCCCGGTGGACCCCGTCGGCATCGATCGGCGCCTCCTCGAAATCGAACTCGTCGATCCGGCGGGTGGTGTCGCCATAGGGCAGCCGGGCCAGGACCCGGGGCATGGTCAGGGTGACGAAGCGGCTGTCCTCGCTGTCACGGAAGCTGCGCCACTTCGTGTACTCCTGGGCCTCGAAGATCTTCTCCAGGTCCCGCGGCCGCGACAGCTCGGTGAAGTCGTTGAAGCCGAAGAGGGCCGGCGACGCCGCGGACACGAAGGGGGCGAAGGCCGCCGCCGAGACCTGGCTGATATGCTGCAGGAGCTCGGCATCCTCGGGATGGTTCGAGAATTCGTAGTCGCCGATCAGCGCGCCGTAGGGCTCGCCGCCGGGGGTGCCGAACTCGCTCTCGTAGATCTTCTTGAAGATCTGGCTCTGGTCGAATTCGACGGCCTTGTTCAGATCGCGGTACAGATCGCGCTTCGAGACGTTCATGACACGGATCTTGAGCATGGCGCTCGTTTCCGTGTTGCTCACCAGATGGTGGAGCCCGCGCCAGGAGCCTTCGAGCTTCCTGAACTTCTCGTGGCGCATGATCGCCGACAGCTGGCGGGACAGCTGCTCGTCGATCACCTTGATCGCCCGGTTCAGCGTCGCGGTCAGGTTGCGGTCATAGGTGACGGTGCCTTTGAGCGCCTCTTCCGTCAGGGTGCGTAGCAGCTCCTGCGCGCGCTCGGGCTCGGTCTGCCGCGTGGCCGAGATCGCCTGGTCGAGCAGCGAGGTCGTCGTCTCGACGGGCTGGGCGGCGGTCTGAGTCTGGGACTTCTCCAAGGCCATGGCCCTTACTCCTTCGTTCCGCCGTCGCCCGCAAGGGGCGCATCCTGAGTGCCGAGCTCATGGGAGAGCCGGGACAGCTGCTCCTTATTCTGCAGGACCTGCTCCAGCAGCGCCTCGAGGTCCTCGGACCGGTCGACCTTGGTCATCAGGTCGCGCAGCCGGTTCCGGGTCTCCAGCAGCTTGCGCAGCGGTTCGACCTGCTGGACGATCGCGGCCGGCTCGAAATCGTCGAGCGACTTGAACGAGAGGTTGACCGAGAACTCGGTGCCGTCGTCCTTCAGCGTGTTCTCGACCCTGAGGTTGAGGCCCGGCGCGATCCGCGCCATGACGTCGTCGAAGTTGTCGCGGTCGATCTGCACGAACTTGCGCTCGCGCAGCGGCGCGAGGGGCTGCGTCGGATCCCCCGAAAAGTCGCCGAGGACGCCGACCACGAAGGGCAGCTCCTTCTCGATCACAGCACCTTCGGTCTCGACCTGATAGGTGATGTGGACGCGCGGCTTGCGGACGCGCTCGAGCTTGTCGTGAATGCTGGACATCATCACCTCGACCTTGTCTTGTTCAATGCACTGCTCCCGAGACGTGCGCCCGCGGCCTCATCCGCTGCGGGACCTGATGCCGGCCACCACAAGAAAATCCCCCCGGGCGGCATCGTCCCGGATCAATTCATCGATCAGGTCGGGCAGCGGCAGGCGTGCCCGTCGTACCGCTTCCTGGAGCGTGTAGGAGATCGGCGCCTGCGGCTCCATCCGCCGGAACCAGGCGGCCGCGTGCTCGATCAGGCGAAGGGCGTCCTCGCGGTCGCGGATCCCGCCGGAGGTGTCCGCGGCGGGAGAGGCGTCCCGGGTGGGGGAGGCGTCCTGCCCCGGCACGCCGGGCTGGGGCCGCGGAACCGTGGCGGCGGGAGCGCCGGGTGGCGCGCCGATCGCCTGGCGCAGCGACTGGCCGCGGTCGCCGAGGACCAGGAACAGGGCATCCCGGGCCGCGTCCAGCACGTTGCGGATGTGCGACGTCGGCGGGGACTCCGGGCCGCATCGCCGGTCCAGGCTGTGGCACAGCTCGAGGAACGCGTCCTGGGCGCCGACGATGTCGGCGAGCGTCGTGGACACCGCCGCCGCATCCATGGACTGGGCCGCCGCGGTGGCGGCATCGAGATCCTGGGCCCCGGCCGCCAGGCGCTGCTGCCGACGGTCTTCGTCCAGCGCGGCGACCTCGCTCGCCTGGACGATCTGCCACAGCGCATAGTCGCCCTGCTGGCCGCGAATCAGGGGGATCTTCCGGATGGGCCGGATCAGCGTGCCCTCGGCGCCTTCGCCGTTCAGCCCGGTGATCGGACGCAGCCGGGTCGCGAGGCCGTCCTCGTCGGGGCCGGGGTGCAGGCCATCCCAGTACCGCTCGACCAGGCCGTGCAGCAGGCGGAAGCCGTCGCGCAGGCCGACATAGCCGTGCAGCCGCGTCAGGCCCTCGACCATCATGGCGGCGACTTCGAGGTCCTTCGACTGGCCGGCCAGGATCTCGCCGGCGGCGGCGGTGATCTGGCGCCACTCCGCCGTCGGCGGCGCCGCGTCGTCCTCGGCGTCGGCCGCGCGCTCCTGGGCGCGCGCCTGGGCCCGCAGGTCTCGCAGGCGCTGGAACGGCGCGGTCGGCGAGACGTCCGACCGCGGGTCCATCCCGGTCGGGCTCGCCCCCGGAATGGGCGCCAGCAGCATCTGGGTGTTCAGGACCTCAGGAGTCTGCACCGGGCTGCTCGCTTATTGCCGATCGCACCGCGGACCTGTCTTATCATAGGCCAGAGTTCTCTTGAGCATAGCGGCATATCCTAGAGAGCGGGAGCGGCGAAGCGGCGCCCAGCCTTGATAGGGAAATGATCCGCCCGCCATGCGCATCACCAGGACGGGGCGAATTCGCTGATCGCCAGGACGGCCGGGACCGGGCGGCTGGAGGTATCGACCGATGCCACCCAGACGGCATAGGTGCCGTTCTCCGGCCGGTCAAAGGTCAGGGCTGGGTTCATGCCGCCGTCGGTGGTGTCGTCCGCGCACAGCCATTGTCCGCCCGGGGTGTGGACCAGGAGCGAGGTGTCCGACGCGGCGGCGGCATAGAGGGTGAGGGGGCGCTTCCCGTCCTTGAACTCGACCGTCACGTCGGGGCGCTCGGCCGTGATGTTGCCGATGCAGTCCCGGCCCATGCGGGAGACGGAATAGCGGCCTCCGGCGACGACCCCGATGGGAAAAGGGTCTGTTTTGAATTCGCCCTCGAGAGAGAGGCTCTTATAGTAGGGGGGCGCCTCCGCATTGGGCGGCGGCAGCGGCGACTCGTGCTGCTGGGCCGAGATCGGGCCGAAAGCCAGGGTTGCGCCTGCCACCAGCGCGATGGTTGTCCAACAAAGCCGCACCAGGGGCCTCCTTCCGAGCTTGCCTAATATCGATTATGCGCTAAATGCCTTTCGCCTTCCAGATTCCATAATCCTGTGTATAGATGCATTTGTCTCGAGCATGCTTGAGTCACCCAGGGGGATCTGGACCTGAAATGTGACGCTGATGTGTCAGGGCCGCCGCACAGATATAGCCGGCTAGGCAAAAAATGTCAGGACACGACAGCGGTCGTTTGTAATTTGGGAAGGGATTCCAAGGAAGTTCATGATCCGAGACGCTCTGGATTGCCGGAGCCCTCGCGGCGGAGCCGGACCCCTGTATCGGATGATGCCGTTCGCATCTAATTTCCTAAGAAAGGAGACGTGAGGGACCATGGCGATCTACGTTCAGATCGATGGCATCCAGGGCGATGCCACGCAGGAGAACCACAAGAAGTGGATGGATGTGGCGTCGTTGAACTGGGGCGTGCACCGCGCCGTCTCGACGCCGTCCGGCTCCTCCCAGAACCGCGAGGCCTCCGAGCCGGTGATCGGCGAGATTCGCCTGACCAAGGCGATGGACGGCGCGTCCCTGAAGTTGTTCGAGGCCGCCGCGACCGGCAACCAGGGCAAGGCCGTGACCATCCACCTGGTCACCACCGGCAGCCCGGGCAGCACCTACATGGAGTACAAGCTGACCAATGCGCTGGTCAGCGGCTACCAGATCAACACCACGGGCGACCGCCCGGTCGAGGAGGTCACGCTGAACTTCACCAAGGTGGATCTGAAGTACACCACCTATGACGAGAACCATAAGCCCGTCAGCAACCAGGTGGCGAGCTACGACGTCGGCACCACGCTGCGCGGGTGAGCGGACTGCGAGGGTGATTGGCCGGGGGGGGGCCCCGCGG
>NZ_JASATH010000090.1:0-31584 GCF_038440215.1 Inquilinus sp. OTU3971
GCGAGGGGAGGGGGAGAGTAGAAGGGATGGATCGGCTCGAATGGCGGTATCCCGAAGAGGTCTTGCCTCGCGGGAGGAGCCGGAGGCGCTTCTCCGCCGGGTCAGAGACCGTCTGGAAATGCGCAGGCGCAAGTCGGCTGGCGGTGGTTTCGAGAACCGGCGCGCAGCGGACGTCATGGTCCGTGAGCACCGGAAGCTTCGAGTCCGCCGTCAGACGGCCGCGCCAGTAGCGTTTACAGACGGTCTCTCAGGCCGCCTTGCGCTCCTTGAGGAAGCGGAAGAACTCCACGCCCTCGCGCAGGCGGCGCTTCATCATCTCCGGGCTGCGCACCATCTCGCCGACGATCGAGGCGATCTTCGGGGCGCGGAAGTAGAAGCGCCGGTAGAAATCCTCCACCGAGTGGAAGATCTCGCTGTGGCTCAGATGCGGGTAGTGCAGCGGCGCGATCTGCACGCCGCGCTCGTCCACCAGCTCGGCATGGTCCGCGTCCAGCCAGCCATTCTCCACCGCCTGGTTGTACAGGAAGGTGCCGGGATAGGGCGCCGCCAGCGACACCTGGATGGTGTGCGGGTTGATCTCGGTGGCGAAGCGGATGGTCTCCTGGATCGTCTCCTTGGTCTCGCCCGGCAGGCCCAGGATGAAGGTGCCGTGGATCTGGATGCCGAGCTCGTGGCAGTCCTTGGTGAACTGCTTGGCGACCTCGATCCGCATGCCCTTCTTGATGTTGAACAGGATCTGCTGGTTGCCGGATTCATAGCCGACCAGCAACAGCCGCAGGCCGTTGTCGCGCATCACCTTCAGGGTCTCGCGCGGCACATTGGCCTTGGCGTTGCACGACCAGGTGACGCCGAGCTTGCCGAGCTCGCGGGCGATCGCCTCGGCCCGCGGCGCGTCGTCGGTGAAGGTGTCGTCGTCGAAGAAGAACTCGCGGATCTGCGGCATCGTCTGCTTGGCCCAGCGGATCTCGTCGATCACATGGCCGACGCTGCGGGTGCGGTAGCGGTGCCCGCCCACGGTCTGCGGCCACAGGCAGAAGGTGCAGCGCGACTTGCAGCCGCGGCCGGTGTAGATCGACAGGTACGGGTGCTTCAGATAGCCGATGAAATAGTCCTCGATCACCAGGTCGCGGTGGTAGACCGGGCTGACGAAGGGCAGCGCATCCATGTTCTCCAGCGTCGCGCGCTCCGGGTTGTGGACCACCACACCCTCGGAATTGCGGTACGTCAGCCCGTCGATCTTCGACAGGTCGCGGCCGTCGGCGACCTCCTTGATGGTGAAGTCGAACTCGTTGCGGGCGACGAAGTCGATCAGCGGCGACCCGGCCATGCTGCCATTCGGATCCACCGCCACCTTGGCGCCGACCAGCCCGGCCTTCAGCGTCGGGTTCACCGCCTTCAGCGCCTCGATCATCTTGACGTCGGAGGCGAAGGACGGGGTCGAGGTGTGGAGGACGGCGAGGTCGTAATCCTTGGCCTGCGCGGCGACCGCGGCCGGGCTGGTGCGCGACGGCGGGCCGTCGATCAGCTTCGAGCCCTCGACCAGCGCCGCCGGCTGGGCCAGCCAGGTCGGGTACCAGAAGGACTTGATCTCGCGCTTGGCCTGGTAGCGTGACCCGGCACCGCCGTCGAAGCCGTCGAAGGAGGGCGCCTGCAGGAACAACGTCTTCATCGTCATGGGGAGGGTGGCCTTCGATCCGTCACCAAGGTGCCGTCTGGTACGAGTTGATACAGATGGCCCCGCCAGTTCACGCCGGAGCCGAGATAGCTCACGACAAAAACCGCGAAGGCCAGCAGGTCGCGCGCCGGAATCAACCAGGTGGGGCGCGGCGGCAGAGAGTAGGCGCGTTCGAAGCGGATGCACAAGGCGATCCGGCCGAGCAGCGCCAGCCCGGCCACGGCTAGGGCTGGCCATCCGCCGCCCAGGGCCCAGGCGATCAGGGCCAGCGGCAGGGGGTGGGTGATCAGCGATCCGGCATAGCCGAGCGGATCGATGCTCTTGATGGTGCGGGCCCAGCGTAGCTCATGCGCCCACATCGTTCCGGCCGAGGCCTCGCTGCAGAGATGGCCGATCAGCTGGGTCGACACCGCGACCTTGCGGCCGGCGGCCCAGACCGCGGCGCCGATGGCGTGGTCCTCGGCCAGCAGGTCGGCGAAGGCGGCCAGCCCGCCGATCTCGGCCAGCATGTCGCGGCCCATCACGATGGTGGTGCCGATGCAGGGCCGCGCCAGGCGCAGGCCCAGGCCGACGATCACGCTGGGGGTGAAATGCGTGTCCATGCCCAGGCCGATCAGCCGCGACCATACGCCGCCGGTCGGCACCCCGTGATACAGGCAGGTGACGCAGCCGACTCCGGGGGCCTGCAGCTCCGCCACCATGCAGCGCAGATGGTCGGCCGGCACCCGCACGTCGCTGTCGGAGAACACCACGACCTCGTGGCGGATCCGCTCCGCCATGTTGATCAGGTTGGAGACTTTCCGGTTCGAGCCGTGCCGGCGCGGGTCGACCACCAGCTCCAGCGCCGCCTGCGGGAAGGCGCGGCGCAGCTGCTCGACCACCGCCACCGCCGGGTCGCGCGGGTCGGCGACGCCGAGCAGGATCTGCACCGGGCCGGGATAGTCCTGGGCGCAGAACGAGGCCAGGTTCTCGAACAGCCCGGGCTCGACGCCGTGCAGCGGCTTGATCACGGTGATCGAGGGGAAGGCGCCGGAGTCGGGGGCGCGCCGCCTGGCATGGCGGCCGGTCAGCAGGATCGCCGCGCCCAGGTAAAAGCACCCGAGCACCGCCAAGACCAGGACCGCGATCGCCAGGACGTCCAGCATCGTTCCGCCCGCGCACTTCCATGCAACGGCGCGCCCGCCGGCAGGGGCCGGGGCGCTCCGATCGTCCACGCCAGTACCGTTGCCGGCATCCGGAAGGATGATGCGCAAGCTAGGCGGCCGGGTGCCTTTAGGGAATCCCTAAATTGTCACGGCCGTCACAGGGGGCCTCGGACAGCTTTCTTGAGTCCCCCTCCCCTCGCGGGAGGGGTAGGGGGTCTCTCGACTCGACCCGGCTCAGTTGCCGGTGGCGACTTTGTAATCCGGCAGGGCGCCGAGGTCGCCCTTGAAGACGAAGGCCGGGTGGCCCTTCACCAGCACCGGCTCGAGCTGGGCGTAATCGGCCGCGACCAGCCGGCCGCCGACGCCCAGCGTGCCGCCGATGCGGATGATCGCCAGCAGCACCTGGCCGTTCGGCGCGATCACGAAATCGGCGACCTCGCCGATCGGGCGCTGCGCCGAATCGAGCACGTCGGAGCGGATCAGCCGGGTCGCCAGCGAGCCATAGGCCGGGTCCTGCGGGTTGGCGATCGCCTGGTCGATGGCCTTGGCGGTGTCCTCATAGCCCTGCTGCACGCGGCGGCCGGCCTGGTCGAGCGCCTTGCCGGCCTGGCCCAGCAGGTCCTGCATGTCGTTCTGGGCGAAGGCCGGGCCGGCCAGCAGGAGGGTGGCAACGGCCAGGGGCAAGCGGATGGAACGCATGACTTTTCTCCAGTCTCGCGATCACGGATGCGGAACCGAGATAAGGGTCCGAGGCCGGACAATGTTCCTTGAATGCGGCAAGAACCAGGGCGTTCGATGCGGTCTCAGTTCGGCGCGTAGCTGGCGTCCAGCTGGTCGATCCGCTGCATCGCCCGGTCGGCCAGGCAGCGGCTGCGCGCGGGCTCGCCCGCCAGCCGCGCCGGCACCGCGCAATCGCTGTCGGCGAAGCGGGACCAGCGCTGCTGCGCCGCCAGGAAGGCGTCGCGCCAGCGGGGGTCATCGTCGACCGGCGGGTTATCCGCCAGCTCGGCCGCGAAGGCCTCCAGCTTGCCGGCATAGAGGCGGTGCAGCGTCGCGAACGGGTCCTTCGGGTCCAGCGCGCCGTCATCGGACAGCGGCAGCTCGGTTTCCGGGTCGTGGTTATGGAAGCCGTTGTATTCGATCTGCAGGCTCACCCGCCGCTCACCCGTGGCCGTCGACGGCCAGGTCAGCAGCAGGAAGCTGTCCGTGCCGCGGGTCTCCAGGATGCGGTAGGCGTAGCGCGGGGCCGGCGCGCCGTTCTCGGCGATGGTCAAGGCATAGCAGTTGGTCGACGGGTCGCCGATCCCGGGCAAGGTGCTGTCGCACTGGCCCTCGGGCCGCAGCACGCCGATGCCGCTCTCGTCGATCAGGCGCAGCAGCACGTCGGTCTCGCCGGGGCCGGCCTTCGCTGCCAGGACCTCGAGCATCAGCACCTGCTCCGCCCGCGCCGGCAGGGCCAAAAGGAGCACCGCCAGCAGGGCCGCGACCCGCCTCATCGGGCGGCCTCGGCCAGGCTGCGCTGCAGCGTCGCCAGCTGGTCGATCCGGTCGACCGTGTGCAGCGTCCGGCACTGGTCCGCTGGCGTCGGTGCCAGCGGTGCGGCGCAATCCGCCTCCTTGAGCGCGATCCAGTCCCGCTCGGCCTGGACGATCAGCTGCCGCAGCTCCGTGTCGCCCGCGACCTTGGGGCTGGAGGTCAGCTCGTCATAGAGCGTGTTCAGCCGCCGGTCCTGGAAGGCGTAGAGCGGCGCCCAGGGGTTCTCCGGATCCGGAAACGCGTCGCTGGGGGCCAGGGCGATCTCCGCCTCCGGTTGCCGGTTGCGGATCAATTCGTCCCAGAGCTTGAAGGAGAGGTCGAGGCGCAATGTCCGCTCGGATCGCGCCTCGACCGGCGCGCGGTAGCGCAGCGCGAGATATGCGGTGGTACCGCGGTTGAACAGCAGGTCGTAGGACAGGCCGCTGACGGGCTTGCCGTTCTCGGTCACCGCGATCTTGTAGCAGCCGGTCTGCTGCGGGTCGTCGGTGCGGGCATAGCCACTGCCGTCGCAGCCCTCCGCATCGATCGGCAGGGCGCTCGGGTCGAGCCCGTCGCCGGTCACCATCAGCACCAGGGCGACGTCGTTCTTCGCGCCGGTCCGGGCGGCGACGACCTGGACATCGAGCGACGGCATGGCGGCCGCGGCGGCAAGCGCCGGGCAGAGCGCGGCCAAGCCCAGTGCGACGAGGGCTGCTCTCATCTGCGGACGAATGGGACCCTCAGGCGGCGCTGCGCGGCCGCGGCGTGTCGCCGACATTGTCGAGATCCGGCGCCTGGCCGTAGCTCATGCGGCGCATCTGCTCGATCACCTGGGCCATCTCGGCCTCGGTCAGCCGCGGCGGCTCGCCGATCGCCAGGGCGTGGACATACATCTTCGCCAGCACCTCGACCTCGGTCGCCCGCCACAGCGCCTGGGCGAAGCTCTCGGCCAGCACGATCAGCCCGTGATGGCCGAGCAGGCAGGCGGTGCGGCCTTCCAGCGCCTTCAAGGCGTGGTCCGACAGCTCCTGCGTGCCGAAGCAGGCATAGGGCGAGCAGCGGATGTCGATGCCGCCGGCCACCGCGACCATGTAGTGGAAGCAGGGGATGCCCTTCTCATGCACCGCCAGCGTGGTCGAGAACACCGAATGGGTGTGCAGCACGACGTTGACGTCGGTGCGGTTCTTGAGGATGTCGCGGTGGAAGCGCCACTCCGAGGACGGCATCCGGCGGCCCTCGTAGCTGGCGTCGAAGGCCATCTCGACGATGTCTTCGGGCTGCATCTGGGCGTAGGGCAGGCTGGTCGGGGTGACCAGCATGCCGCCTTCGATCCGGTGCGACACGTTGCCGGAGGTGCCCTGGTTCAGCCCGCTGGCGTTCATCTCGCGGCAGGTGTCGATGATGCCTTGCCGCAGGGCGAGATGGTTGAGCGCGGACATCGGGGGTTCCTCGGCTGGATTGGTGGGTGGGCGGCGGATACGTCCGATCTATAGCGCCGCGACGCCCGGCGCGCCAGCCAGCGTCCGCCAGCGCTCGGCATAGGCGGCGAGGCCGGGCAGGGCCAGCGGCACGGCCGGAAGCAGCGGCACCCGGGCGGTCGCGTGGCCCCGGCTGCGGGCCCACAGCAGCGCCGCGCCGATGGCGCTGCCGTCCGATTCCGCCGAGGTCTCGACCCGGTCGCCCGGCCGCAGCGCCGCCAGCAGCGGTGCGAAGATCGGGTTGGCGGCGACTCCGCCATCGACGATCACCCGGCCGCGCGCCTCCAGCAGGTCGAGCGCGGTGGCGCAGCTCAGCGCGGTGTACAGCGTCGCCAGCGCGGCGCGGCCGGCGGGGCCGGATGGCGCCGGACCGATGATCTCGCCGCGCCCGGCCCGGCCGGGGAACAGCCCGTCGCCCTCGGCGAAGCTCGGCAGCGCCATGGTGCCGGCGGCGATCAGGGTGGCGAGGTCGGCGGGCATCGCCTCGGCGGGATCCGGGCCGGCGATCCGCTCCCATTCCCGGCCGCCCATATGCAGGGTGCAGCCGATCGGGCGGCCGTCGACATCGACATTGGCGACCATGCCGCGGCGCGACTCCAGCCGGTCCAGCGGCAGCCCGGGCCGGAAGCCGATGATCCAGGTGCCGGTCGACAGCAGCGGCACGTCGCCCAGGCCGGCGGCCAGGAAGCGGTGGTAGTTGGCGTTGCTGTCATGCACCCCGCACAGCAGGGCGAGGTCCGGCGGCAGGCCGTGCGCGGCGGCCAGGTCCGGCCGGATCGTGCCCAGCACGTCCCAGGCGTTGCGGCGCGGCGGGATCAGCCGGTCCCAGCCGCGGCGCCGGACGATGCCGGTGAAGCCGGCCGCCGCGGGATTCCACAGATGGGTCTGGGCCGCCAGGGTGGTGATCTCGCTGGCCGGCACGCCGCCCAGGCGCCAGGCGAAATACTGCGGCAGGGTCAAGAGCCAGCGGGCGCGGGCGAAGTCGTCCGGGAAGTCGCGCTCCAGCCACAGCATCTGCTTGGCCAGGCGGTGCGCCCCGGGGTCGACCAGGCAGCCGGTCTCGGCGAAGCCCGGTCCCTCGGCGGCGTAGGCGTCGTCCAGCCAGCCGGGCGCCGCGGCCTCGTAATCCATCATCGGCAGCACCGGCCCGTCGTCGTCGACCAGCACGCCGCTGGTGCCATAGCCGGTGGCGACGAAGGCGGCCAGGCGGTGGCGCCGGGCCAGGTCGCCCAGCGCGCCGAGCAGCCAGGCCTCCATCGCCGCCAGGTCGACATGCAGATAGGGCGGGCCGGGCCGCGACAGGTTGCGGGTACGCACCGCCTCCAGCACCGCGCCCTCCGGCGTTGCCGCGAGCAGCTTCAGATTGGTCTTGCCGACATCGAGCACCGCCACGACGGACATGCGCTTCTGCCTTACTCCACCATCGGCCAAGCCAGCGGCTCGCCGCGGGCGAGGTCCCGGCTGGCGCGGCGGCCCAGCACCTCCGGCAGGTGCTTCGGCGCCAGGCCGTAGCCCGGGCGGATCGACCGGATATTGGCCTCGGTCAGCGTCTCGCCGGCCTTGACGTCCCGGGTGACGTAGAGCGAGCGGCGATAGACGATGTTGCCGGCCTCCGATCCCTTGAGATCGTAGCGGATGGCGCCCAGGGCGGCCCAGGCCGACTTGCAGTCCTCGACCAGCCGGGTGAACTCCGCCGGCTCCAGCGAGAAGGCCGAATCCGGGCCGCCATCGGCGCGGGCCAGGGTGAAGTGCTTCTCGATCACCGACCCGCCCAGCGCCACCGCGGTGACCGAGGCGGCGGTGCCCATGGTGTGGTCGGACAGGCCGCTGATCACGCCGAAGGTCTCGGCCAGGTTCGGGATGGTGCGCAGGTTGGCGTCCTCCATCGGCGCCGGATAGGCGCTGATGCAGTGCAGCACCACCAGCCCGTCGGCGCCGCCCTTGCGCGCGGTAGTGATCACGTCCTGGATCTCGCCGAGATTGGCCAGGCCGGTGGAGATGATCATCGGCTTCTTCTTGCCGGCGATGTATTCGACCAGCGGCAGGTCCACCACCTCGAAGGATGCGACCTTGTAGGCCGGGGCGCCCAGCCCCTCCAGCAGGTCGACCGCGGTCTTGTCGAAGGGGGTGGAGAACACGGTGATGCCGAGCTCGCGCCCCTTGGCGAACAGCGCCTCGTGCCACTCCCAGGGGGTCGAGGCCTCCTGGTACAGATCGTACAGGCGCCTTCCGTCCCACAGCCCGCCCTTGATCCGGAACTGGTCGCCGTCATGGTCCAGGGTGATGGTGTCGGCGGTGTAGGTCTGCAGCTTCACCGCGTCGGCGCCGGTGGCCTTGGCCGCCTCCATCATCCTGAGCGCGCGGGCCAACTCGCCATTGTGGTTGCCCGACAGCTCGCAGATCACATAGGGCGGGTGGTCGGGGCCGATCCGGCGGCCGGCGATGGAAATCTCCTGCATGCGGGCGACCCCGGTATGGCTGGCTGAAACGGCGCCAGTTGAGCCCAGGCGGGTCCGGAGGTCCAGCCCCCAGTGGGCGCCACCCGGGCGGGTCTTCAGTGCGGCGTCACCAGCTTCAGCCCGATGATCCCGGCGACGATCAGGCCGATGCAGGCCAGCCGGGCGAGATCGGCCGATTCGCCGAACAGGTAGATCCCGAGGATGGCGGTGCCGACCGCGCCGACGCCGGTCCAGACCGCATAGGCGGTGCCGATCGGCAGCGTCTTCAGCGCCAGGCCCAGCAGCACCAGGCTGACGATCATCGCCGCCGCGGTGCCAACGCTGGGCCACAGGCGCGAGAAGCCCTCGGTGTATTTCAGGCCGATCGCCCAGCCGATCTCGAACACGCCGGCGATGATCAGGATCACCCAAGCCATGACGGGAACTCCTCGAAAGTCAGGATGTCGGGCGTGCTCATGGTTCGAGGCCATAGCGACCAGCCGGTATAGTCGCAATCCGCTGGCAGGGTATGGCGGCCATGCCATGATGCCGCATGGCCCATCGCAACCGCGTCACGCCCTTCGGCGAGATCGTCGCCGACCCCGCCCGCGGCACCATGCTGGGCAATCGCGGCGTGATCCACGATGCCGAGGGCCGCATCCGGCGGCCCTGGTCGACCACCCGCTGGATCTGCTGCCGGCTGGCGTTCAAGGGGTGGTGGCGGCCGGTGATGCAGCCGAACCGCTGGACCCATCTGTTCTTCCTGGACGAGGCGGTGGCGATCGCCGCCGGCCATCGCCCCTGCGCCGAATGCCGGCGAGAGGCCTACAACGCTTGGCGCGCCGCCTGGGCCCGGGCCGAGGGGCTGGCCGCGCCGCCGCTGGCCGACGCCATGGACCGAGTGCTGCAGGCCGCCCGGATCGACCCCGCCACCCGCCGCCAGCGCGTGGTGCCGCACCCGGCGGCGGAGCTGCCGGACGGGGCGATGGTGGCGCTGCCCGACGATCCCGGCGGCGCCTGGCTGGTGCTGGGCAACGGCCTGCGCCGCTGGTCGCCATCGGGCTATCGCGAGAGTCGGGCGCGGCCCTCCGGTCCGGTCGGGTTGCTGACGCCGCTGCCCAGCGTCGCCGTCCTCGCCGCCGGCTACCGGCCCGAACTGCATCCGTCGGCCGCTTAGTCCGGCTCGCCGCCCTCCGCCGCCACCGCGGCGAGCCAGCGCCGGATCACGGCCGCCTCCTCTGGCGACAGCCCGGCGGCCAGCGCCCGTTCCAGCACCTGTACCCGTTCGCGGCAGCGGGCCAGCAGCGCCTTGCCGCTGTCGGTGATCTCCAATGTCTGAATCCGGCCATGCACCGGGTGCGGCCGCCGCGCCACCGACCCGGCCCGCTCCAGATTGGCGACGATGACGCTGACCGTCTGCGGCGTCAGCAGGGTCAGGCGCGCCAAATCGGCGCCGGACAGGCCGGGATAGGCCGCGACCATGGTCATGATCGTGAATTGCGGCGGCGTCACCTCCAGGTCGGCCAGCGCGCGCTCCATCCGCAGCCGGTAGGTACCGCTGGCCTGGCGCAGCAGATAGCCGAAATACCCGGCCTCGCCCCGCTTGCCCTCGCCCGGGCGCGGAATCGCCGGCCCGTCGCCGCGCTTGACCATAGTGTCAGAGCTCTTATAAGTTATTCGTGCCCTGATATTATCTTCCATCTCTCAGAAGAGCCATCGCGAGTTCGCCATGCCGTTCCGGATCTTTCTCGCCGGCGCCGGCGGCGCCGTGGGCCGCCGCCTGGTGCCGCTGCTGCGCGATGCTGGACATCAGGTGTCCGGCACCACCCGCGACCCGGCCAGGGCCGAGGCGCTGTGCCGGCTCGGCGCCGAGCCGGTGGTGGTCGACGTGTTCGACGCCCAGGCCCTCTACCGCGCCGTCGCTTCGGCGCGGCCGGACATCGTGATCCACCAGCTGACCGACCTGCCGCCCGGCCTCGCCCCGACGCGCATGGCCGAGGCGCTGCCGCGCAACGCCCGGATCCGCAGCGAGGGCACGCGCAACCTGGTCGCGGCCGCGCGGGAGGCGGGCGTGCGCCGGCTGATCGCCCAGAGCATCGCCTGGGTCTACCGGCCGGGCACGCCGCCCTATGCCGAGGACCACCCGCTCGACCGGCCGGCCGACGGCAGTCGGCGGGTCAGCATCGACGGCGTGGTGGCTCTGGAGACCCAGGTGCTGCACACGCCGCCGTTCGAGGGCATCGTGCTGCGCTACGGCCAGTTCTACGGCCCGGGCACCGGCGTCGATGCGCCGCCGGCGCCGGGGTCGGTGCATGTCGACGCCGCGGCGCAGGCGGCGCTGCTGGCGGTCGACCGCGGCCGGCGCGGCATCTTCAACATCGCGGAGCCGGGCGGCCCGGCCCTGGTCGAGAAGGCGGTGCGCGAGCTCGGCTGGGACGCCGGGTTCCGGCTTCCCGCCTGAGGCTTCATCAAGGAGGAGCGCCATGTCCGCTCTGCATCCTGGCCCGCAGCCGATGCGGCTGATGCTGCTGGTGGCCGGCGGCGCGGCTGCGCTCGCGGCGCTGTGGGGGACCCGGCCGGCCGACGGCCCCGCCGCTCCGGCGATGCCGGCCCATGTTCACGCCCAGGCCGAAACCGGTGCGTCGCCGGGCGTCCGGCCGGCGACGGTGGTGAAGCCGCTGTCCTGCGAGGCGCTGCCGAACCTGCCCGGCAAGTCGATCACCACCGTCACGGTCGACTTCCCGCCCGGCGCCTACACCCCGGCGCACCGCCATCCCGGCTCGGTCACCGCCTTCGTGATCAAGGGTGTGGTGCGCTCGCAGCTCGCCGGCGGCCCGCCGCAGACCTTCGGGCCGGGCACCACCTGGTTCGAGCCGCCGGGGGCGCTGCATCTCTTCGCCGAGAACACCAGCGCCACCGAGCCGGCGCAGATCCTGGCCGTCTTCGTCGCCGACGACAATTGCGGCCCGCTGGTGATTCCGGAGAAATAAGGCGCCGGATGGCCGACCCCGATTGCTGCAGGCAGTGCCGAAACGGTACGAGTTCGAGGTAGGATGGAGGTGGTGGGCAAGGCCTGACTCGTCGGACGCCAACGACGGAACCATCGGCCTGTGCCGCGCCGGCCGGGCGACACCAGAGGATGCTTCGGCCGTTGAATAGGGAGCGCAGCCGAGCCATGACCGAAACCCCGCGCGATCCTTCGGCGGCTCGCGATCCTGCATCCCTTCTGGTCGGCGCGATCGCCGCGCAGGTGATCGGCGGGCTGGTCGCGCAGATGTCGCCCCTGATGATCGGCGGGTACATAGCCGGCCTCTCGCTGTCGGAACGCGACGCCGGTTTCGTCGCCTTCGTCGAGTTCCTCACCCTCGCCGTCACCGCGATCGCCATCGCGCCCATGCTGCCCCGGCTGTCCTATCGGCGCGTCGGCCTCGTCGCCGTCGCGCTGGCGTTGCTGGCCCAGAGCGCATCGATCTTCAGCGCGTCGCTGGCGTCGCTCGCCCTGCTGCGCGGCCTCGCGGGCGTCGGCGAGGGCGCGCTCTGGGCCGTGTCGCTCTCCATCGTCGCCTCCCGGTCCCGCAACCCGGACAAGGTCTACGGCTACTTCCAGGTGGTCTGGGCCTTGGGCAGCATCCCGCTCTTCGCCGTCGGCGGCGAGCTCACCGCCGCCTATGCGCATCGCGGCATCCTCGCGCTGGTCGCGGCTGTGACCCTGGCGCTCGCGCCGCTCCTGCTCTTCATTCCGGACGCCCGCGCCAGAAGCGACGACGCTGCGGCGGACACGGCGCAGGCCTCCCCGCGGCTCGGCGTCATGACGCTCGCGGCGATCATGCTCTACGTGACCGCCTCCGCCGCGGTGTACGCGTTCAGCGCGCCTCTCGGCGAGCGCGCCGGCCTCGACACGGGCGCGGTCGGCTATGCGCTGACCATCACGTCGCTGGTCGGTCTCGCCGGCGCCGGAGCCGCCACGGCGCTCAACATACGCTGGGGACGGACGATACCGATCTCGGGGTTCTGCGTCGTCTTCGCGCTGGTCACGCTCGCGCTCTGCCTCTCGCACGACCAGACCACCTATATCGTCGCCCTGGTCGCGTCGGGCATCGTCTACTACTTCTCGATGCCCTACCTGTTCGGCCTCGCCGCGGCGCTCGACCGTGGCGGGCGGTGGGCCGCAGCGGCAGGCTCGGCCTATCTGCTCGGCTTCGCTGCCGGCCCGCTGGCCGCCGGCGCCGTGATCGGGGCGGCGGGCTATGCCAGCCTCGCCGCCGCCTGCGTCGCCATCACGGCCGTCACCTGGGGGCTCGCCGTGGTCGTCAATCGGCACCTGAGTGGGACGGCCCGCACCGCGCTGCCCACCGACGCCCCGGCGTGACGTCACGACGCGCCGTCAGTCCTCTGTCTTCTCGCGCAGCTCGGCAGGCAGCGCCTCCCAGGCACGAACGAGCTCGCCGACGGACGCCAGCTGCATCTTGTGCATGACGTTGCTGCGGTGGAGCTTGACGGTGACCTCGCTGATGGCGAGGTCGAACGCGATCTGCTTGTTGAGGCGCCCCAGCGCCACGGCGCACATCACCTGCCGCTCGCGCCGGGTCAGGGTCTTGTAGCGGTCGGCATGTAGCCGGGCGACCCGGGCCTTGGCGCGCTGCGCAGCATCGATCGCGACGCCCGCAAACACGGCGTCCAGCAGCGTCTGGTCCCGCACCGGCTTGGTGAGAAAATCCACGGCACCGGCCTTCATCGCCTGGACCGTCATCGGGATGTCGCCGTGGCCGGTGAGGAAGATGATCGGCTTGGGGTTGCCGCTCTGGGCCAGGTGATGCTGCAGGTCGAGGCCGCTCGCCCCCGGCATTCGCACGTCGAGGATCATGCAGCCGGGGCTGTCCAGTATGTCGGCGTCGAGAAATTCGCGGGTCGAGGCGAAGCAGGCCGGCTGGAGGCCCGCCGACAGGATCAGCTCCGACAGCGCCTCCCGGACAGGCGCATGGTCATCGACGATGATGACGAGCGGTTGCTCCGCTTCACTCCTCAGCTGCGGCGGTGCCGATCTCCGCAGGAGCGGCTGGTCAAGTTGCATGATCACCCTCCCTGTCTCGATTGCGTAAGGCGTCGCCGACGGCCGCAAGCAAGGCCTTGGCGTCGAAGGGTTTGCGGAAGAACCCGCTGATGCCCTGGGCTCGGTCCTGATCCGCGATTTCGTGGCGGCCGGTGATCAGGAACACCGGCAGCTCCGGACGCACCTTCTTGATCAGGTCACGAAGCTCGAAGCCGTCCAGGCCGGGCATCCCGATATCGGTGATCAGCACATCCAGGCCCGACAGCCCGCTGATCAGCAGCGGCCCCGCCGACGAGAAGCTGCGGGCGGCATAGCCCGCGGACTCCAGAAGCTCCTCCAGCGACTCGAGCAGCCTTGGATCGTCATCGACGATCGCCACGACAGATCTAGGCTCGCTCACGCTCGACTCCCCCGGCTCGGCGCGAATGCGTGATCGGTATGTCCAATTTCTCCGCGATCCGCACGAGATCGGCGAGCGACGCCGCCGCCATTTTCTGCATCACGTTCCTTCTATGGATCTGCAGCGTGACCTCGCTGATCCCCAGCTCGGCGGCAGCCTGCTTGTTGAGAAGACCGCTCACCACCAGGGGCAGCACCTCGCGTTCGCGCGGCGTCAGGTCGAGGTAGCGTTGCCGCAGCATGCCGAGTTCGGCGCGCTCCGATCGCTGGTCCCGGTCCTCGGCGATCGCCGCCTGGACCGCGGCCATCAGGTCCGCATCGCTGAAGGGCTTGGTCAGGAAATCCACGGCACCATGCTTGATGGCGCGCACCGACGATGGAATGTCGCCATGCCCGGTGATGAAGACGATCGGCGGATGGACGCCGTGGGACAGTTGCGCCTGGAACTCCAGGCCGTTGATGTCGGGCAGCTCGACATCGAGGATCAGGCACGCCGGGAGATCGGGCTTCGCATAGGCGACGTAGTCCGCGGCGGCGGCGAAGGTCTCGGCCCGCCACCCCAGGGACTCCAGCAGCTCGCCGACCGCCTCCCGCACCCTGGCGTCGTCATCCACCACGAAGACGATCTCCTCACGCGGGCTCATGGCGCCTCGCTCGCCTCCAGCGGCAGCGTGAAGGCGACGGTCGCCCCGCACGGCTCGTTGTTGGCGGTCCAGAGGCGGCCGCCATGCGATTCGATGATCGAACGGCAGATGGGCAGCCCCATGCCCATGCCATCCTGCTTGGTCGTGAAGAACGGCTCGAAGACGCGCTCGGGATCCTTGAAACCGGTTCCGGCGTCGCGAACCTCGACCCGGATCGCGTCGGGGCCGTCACGGCGGGAGAGAATCTGGAGCGCGCGCGCGCCGTCGGCCACGGCGTCCATCGCCTCGATCCCGTTCCGGATCAGGTTCACGAACACCTGCTGCACCTGGATGCGGTCGAGCGCGACCGGCGGCAGATCCGGCTCGAGAGCCGTCTTGATGCGGATGCCCCTCACCGCGATGTCGTCGGCCACCAACCGGCAGACCTCGCCGATCAGGCGGTTGACGTCTTCCGGCGACCTGGCGTGCGGCGTACGACGGAACAGGGCCCGGATGCGGCTGACGACATCAGCCACCGCGTTGGCGTCGCGGGTGATGCGCTCCGCCGTGATCTTCGCGCGCTCGAGGTTCGGAGGCTCGGCGGACAGCCAGCGGTGGCAGGCATGGGAGTTGGCGACGATCGCGGCCAGCGGCTGGTTCACCTCATGCGCGATCGAGGCGGAGAGCTCGGCCAGGCTCGCCGCCTGGGTCGCCCGTGCGAGCTTGTCGGAGGCGCGCCGCGCCGCCTCCTCGGCACGCACCTGGTCGTCGATGTCGTGGCAGAGGCCGAACCACTGGATGATGCGCCCGTCCTCATCCCGCAGCGGCTCGGCGCGGCCGATCATCCAACGATACACGCCGTCGTGACGGCGCAGGCGATACTTCATGGAGAAGCATTCGCCTGTGGCGAGGCAGCGGCCGAACACGTCGTTGACCTCGGCAGTATCGTCCGGATGGAAGATTGTGGCCATCGCCTCTTCCAGCCGCATCTTGTCCGACGTGTCCACCCCGAGATAATCCACCACATGCTTGTTGAGGAAGGCCGTCTCGCCCTCCGGGGTCACGCGGTAGAGATGGCCCGGCACCATGTCCACCAGCAGCGACAGCTCCCTCTCCCGCTCGCGCAGCGTCTCCTGTGCGCGCACCTCATCGTCGATATCGAGAGACACGCCGTACCATTGCACGATCGCTCCGCTTTGATCGCGCCGGGGCTCCACCCGGCACTCCGCCCAGCGATAGACGCCGTCCTTTTCACGCCAGCGAAACCGCATCACGCCGGCACCGCCGGTCTCGGTCGTATTCTGCAACGCGCGCATCACTTCCGGAGCGTCCTCGGGATGGACAAGCTCCTGCAGCAGCTTGTCGATGCGCGGCTCCTCGAGATCTTCAGGGCGCGCGACGACGGAGCGGAGATGGTCCCGGTATCTCTTGTTGAAGTAGACCGGCCCGCCTGTCGACGTCGCGCTCCAGATCCGGATCGGCACGGCGTCCATCGTCTCCTCGAGCTCCTGCTTGCTCCGCCGAAGCGCCTCCTCCACCTGCATCTGGTCGTCGATGTCGTGACACAGGCCGTACCACTGGACGATGCATCCGGCTTGGTCCCGCATCGCTTCGGCGCGGCTCGACATCCAGCGATAGACGCCGTCGGCACGCCGCAGCCGATACCTCATGGCAAAGGGCTCGCCGGTCTGGAGGCAACGGCTCAGCGCGTCCCCGAACGCCGCCGCGTCGTCCGGATGGACCGCGGCCTCGATCATCGCCGCCAGCCGGGTCATTCCCGGCCTGTTCGTATCCGCCACGTCCAGCCCGATAAAATCCACCATGCGCCTGTTGAAGAAGGTCGGCTCGCCGTCGGGCATCAGACGCCAGACATGGCTCGGGACCATGTCCACGAGCAGCGAGAGCTCCCGTTCCCGGTCGCGCAGCGCCGCCACGGTCTTCTCATAGACGTCGATGTCGATCGCCAGGCCCTGCTGGGGGCGCACTGCTACCATGATCGGCTGCTCCCGCCCGACAATGAACGCCACGGACCATCAACGCTCCGTCCGGCCCTTGTCCTCGCTATCCGGGCTGGAGAAATCGCACCCCATCCTACTCCCGCCATGGCCCCGGCCGCACCTCATGGAAATCCATGCATTGCCCGGAGATGCGGCCGGTGCGGCGTTCCACTCCTCGCCATCAATCCGCCACCGGCTGCGCTAGACTGGCGGCATGACGACGGCTCGGGGCATCTGGCGGCGGATCGCGATCGGGGCGGGGGCGGGCATCGCCCTCGCCGCGTTGCTCGTCGGCGCCGCGCTGTGGCTCGACGCCCGCTACCCGCCGGTGCTCGACCGCTATCTCGACCGCTCCGCCATCGTGCTCGACCGCGACGGGCAGCTGCTGCGCGCCTTCACCGCCCGCGACGGCACCTGGCGGCTGCAGGCCACGGTCGACGACGTGTCGCCGCTCTACCTCGCTTTGCTGCAGGCCTATGAGGACAAGCGCTTCCGCCGGCATCTCGGCGTCGACCCGCTGTCGACCGCCCGCGCCTTCGGCCAGATGGTCCGGCATGGCGGCGTCGTCTCCGGCGCCTCGACCCTGACCATGCAGGCGGTGCGGCTGCTCGAGCCACGGCCGCGCACCCTCAGCTCCAAGCTGATCGAGATGGCGCGGGCGCTGCAGCTCGAGGCGCATTACTCGAAGGACGAGATCCTCGGCATCTACCTGACGCTGGCCCCGTTCGGCGGCAATCTCGAAGGCGTGCGCGCCGCCTCCCTGGCCTATTTCGGCAAGGAGCCGAAGCTGCTGACCCCCGGTGAGGCGGCGCTGCTGGTGGCGCTGCCGCAATCGCCCACCCGGCTGCGGCCCGACCGCTTCCCGCAGGCGGCCCGCCATGCCCGCGACCGGGTGCTGCTGCGCATCGCCGCCGCCGGGGCGCTGGACCTCGAGGCGGCGCGCGAGGCGACCGAGCAGCCGACCCCCGCGACCCGGCAGCCGTTGCCGTTCCGGGCGCCGCACCTGGCCGAACGGCTGCTGGCCGAGAATCGCGGCCGGGAGATCCTGCGCAGCACCATCGACGGCCGGCTGCAGGCGGGGCTGGAGGAGTTGGCCGACCGATCGCTGCGCGGCCTCGACGCCAGCAGCAACCTGGCGGCGGTGGTGGTCGAGAACGCCACCGGCCGGGTGGTCGGCTATCTCGGCTCCGGCACCTTCTTCGAGGAGCGGCGCGACGGCCAGATGGACCTCGCCCGCGCCGTGCGCTCGCCCGGCTCGGCGCTCAAGCCCTTCATCTTCGGCATGGGCTTCGAGGACCGGATCATCCTGCCGGAGACGGTGGTGCTGGACCTGCCGATGCGCTTCGGCGACTACGCCCCGACCAATTTCGACCCCGGCTATTCCGGCGAGGTCTCGGTGCGCGAGGCCTTGCAGCGGTCGCTCAACATCCCGGCGGTGCAGATGCTGGACCATGTCGGCCCGGCCCGCTTCGCCGCCCGGCTGCGCCAGGCCGGCGCGCCGCTGCGCTTCGACGACCCGACGGTGCTGCCCAGCCTGGCCGTGGCGCTGGGCGGTGGCGGCACCACGCTGCTCGACCTCGTCCGCCTCTATGCCGGCATCGCCCGCGGCGGCACCGTGCCGGACCTGGTCTGGCGCGCCGACGCGCCGCCCTCGGGCCACGACGGGCCGCGCATCCTCGACCCGTCGGCCGCCTGGTACGTCACCGACATCCTGGCCTCGGCGCCGCCGCCGGTGGCCATGGCCGATCCCGGGCTGATGCGCGACGGCCGCCGCATCGCCTTCAAGACCGGGACCTCCTACGGCTTCCGCGACGCCTGGGCGATCGGCTTCGATGCCGAGCACACGATCGGAATCTGGGTCGGCCGGCCGGACGGGTCGCCCAGCCCCGACCGCTTCGGCCGCAACACCGCGGCGCCGCTGCTGTTCCGCGCCTTCGCCCTGCTGCCGCCGCCGGCCCGCGACGTGGTCGGCCCGGCGCCGTCCGGCACGCCGGTGGTGCGGGCGGAAGACCTGCCGCCGCGGCTGAAGCGTCTGCCCTCCGGCCCGGTCACGGTGGCGCCGCTGGCGGCGCTGGCCGGGATCGAGCCGCTGTCGATCGCCTTCCCGGCCGACGGTGCTTCGGTGGAGCGGCCGCGCGATGGCGACCGCTTCGCCTCGCTCTCCCTGGTCGCCATCGGCGGGCGCCGGCCGTTCCTGTGGATGGTCGACGGCCAGCCGATCCCGTCCTCGCCGCTGAAGCGCGACGCCGACTGGACGCCGCCGGGGCCGGGCGCCGCGCAGATCACCGTGATCGACGCCACCGGCGCCACGGCGACTGCGCGGGTCTGGCTCCGCTGAGCTATCTGCTTCGTCGGAGTAGCCACAGCAGATAGGGGCCGCCGATGAAGGCGGCCAGCAGCCCGGCCGGGACCTGCCAGGGGAAGATCAGGGTGCGGCCCAGCCAGTCTGCGGCCAGCAGGATCAGGGCGCCGGCCAGGGCCGAGGCCAGCAGTTGTGGCAGGGCCCGGTGGAAGCCGGCCAGCCGAGCCATGTGCGGCGCCATCAGCCCGACGAAGCTCAAGGGGCCGATCGCCAGCGTCGCCGCCGCCACCGGCACCGCCACCAGCGGCAGCAGCGCCAGCCAAGCCCGGGTCGGATCCAGCCCCAGGGCGCGGGCCGGCGCGGCGCCGAGCGGCAGGATCTCCAGCCAGCGCGCGGTCAGCGGCGCCAGGGCCAGCATCAGCCCGGCGGCCAGGGCCGCGACCGCCGCCGCGGCCGCGCCGGCGTGGGAGGTGGAGCCGGACATCCAGGCCAGCAGCCGGTCGACCCGCGGGTCGTCGCCGGCCAGCACCACGGCGGCGAGGCCGGAGAACATCGTCGCCAGCGCCACCCCGGCCAGCAGCAGCCGCTCCGGCGCCGCCGAGGGACGGCGGGCGATCAGCAGCAGCACGGCCAGCGTCGCCAGCGCCCCGGCCGACGCGGCGGCCAGGGTGGCGCCGGGATCGAAGCCGGGCACGGCCAGCAGCAGCAGGACCACTCCGGTCGAGGCGCCGGCGGAGATGCCCAGCATCTCCGGCGCCGCCATCGGGTTGCCGGTCATGCGCTGCAGCAGCGTGCCGGCCATGCCCAGCACCGCGCCGGCGGCCAGGGCGGAGACGACGCGCGGTGCCCGCAGCTGCAGCAGGGCGGGCAGGTCGGCGGCGGACACCCAGTTCCAGCCGGCGGCGCCGCGGCCGAACAGCAGCGCCACCGCCGCCGCGGCCAGCAGCAGGGCCAGTCCGAGGGTCAGCCGCAGCCCGGGGTGGCGGGTACGGTCTCGTGACGGGGCAGCCGGGGCGGCGCCCGTTTCGGCCAGGCGCAGCCGCGGCAGCAGCGCCAGCAGCGCCAGCAGCAGCGGCGCGCCGAGCAGCGCCGTCACCGTGCCGGTCGGGATCTCGCCGGCGAAGGGGGCATGCTGCGCCAGCTGGTCGGCCAGCCACAGCAGCAGGGCTCCGGCCAGCGGCGCCGCGGCTATCCGCTGCCGCAGCGTGCGGGCGCCGCACAGCCGCGCCGCCGCCGGGGCGGCCAGGCCGACGAAGCCGATCACGCCGACCGCGGCGACCACCGCAGCGCTCAGGCCCACGGCGACCGCCAGCCCCGCCAGCCGGGTGCGGGCCGGGGACAGGCCCAGCCCTGCGGCGCCGTCATCCTCGAGCTCCAGCAGCGCCAGCGGCCGGGCCAGCAGGGCGGCGAGCAGCGCCGCCACAGCCAGCCGCGGCAGCAGGGCCAGCGCCGTGGCGTCACCGGTCTGGACCAGCGACCCGCTCTGCCAGACGAACAGCTCGGTCATGTACTCGCGGTGCAACAGCACCAGCAGGGCGCCGGCCGACCCGCAGGTCAGGCTGACGACCAGCCCGGCCAGGATCAGCGTCACCGGCGCCAGGCGGCGGCCGGCCAGGCCGAACACGGCGGCGGTGGCGATCGCGGCGCCGGCCAGGGCCACGCCCTCGCGGGCGTGCGACAGCAGGGCCGGGGCGTACAGGCCGGCCATGGCCAGCGCCAGTCCAGCGCCGGCCGAGGTGCCCAGCGTCGTCGGCTCGGCCAGCGGGTTGCGCAGCACCTGCTGGAAGATCGTGCCGGCCAGGCCCAGCGCCGCCCCGATCAGCCAGGAGATCGCGAGCCGCGGCAGGAAGGCGTGGCGGAACAGCAGCTGGCCGGGATCGCTCAGGTCGGGCGACCACAGCGCCGGCAGCCACAGCCCGGGCGGCAGCAGAGTTGCGGCGGTCCAGGCCGTCAGGGCCAAGGCGGCCATCACCAGCAGGGTCGCCGGCCAGCCGTGTCGCGCCGGCGCCGGGATCGTCGCGGCGGTCATGCCAGCCGGTCGGCCAGCAGCCCGGCGAAGCGGGACGCCGCGGCCAGGCTGCCGAAGGGCCAGACGGTGGGGATGACCGCCATCGGCCCGCGCCGCACCGCCGGCAGATTGGCCCACAGCGTGCTCTCGGCCATCAGCCGGCGGGCATGGGGCGGGATCGGCTCCAGGCACACCAGCCGGGCCTCGCCGATCGCGGCCAGCTGCTCCAGCCCGACGGTGGCGATGCCCCAGTCGTTGACCGGACCGGCCCAGGCGTTGCGCAGGCCCAGCTTGGCCAGCACGTCCTGCAGCAGCCCGCCGCCATGGATCCGCAGATGCCGGTCGTCGAAGAAGGAGAAGGGGCAGACCGGCACGTCCGGGTCATGGCGCAGCCGCGCCCGGGCCGCCGCGATTTCCGCCTCGGTCCGTTCGACCAGCGCATCGGCCTCGGCGGCGCGGCCGATGCGCTCGCCCAGCCGCCGCGTCTCGTCCTGCGCGCCGCGATAGGGGGCGGCGCTGTGGAAGGGCGCGTCGAACAGCGGCGCGAAGGGGACGAAATCGGCGGGATCGAAGCCGCTCTCGAACACCGCCAGGATCAGGTCGGGCTTCAGCGCCAGCAGCAGCTCCCGGTTCGGCTCGCCGCGGGAACCGAGGTCGATGGTGTCGGCCGGCAGCTCCGGCGCCAGCACCCAGTCGCGGTAGCCCTTCGGGTCGCAGACGGCCATCGGGGCGACGCCGAGCGACAGCAGCATCTCGGCCGTGGTCCATTCCAGGCAAGCCAGGCGCATCGGCGCCGCGGCCCGGGCTGGGCGCAGCACCAGGCCGGCGGCCGCGGCCAGCAAAGCGCGCCGGGTCGGCACCACCGCTACCAGCGGTAGCGGACCGTGCCGACCACCTTGCGGCCCTCGCCGTAGAAGCAGCCGAAGCCGGCGTCGTAGCAGGAGGCGACATAGGTGCGGTCGAACAGGTTGCTGGCGTTGATCTGGAAGCGCAGGTCGCGCCAGTCGTAATGGATCGCGGCGTCGAACAGCGTGGCGTCCGGGACGTCGAAGGTGTTGGCGTCGTCGCCCTCGCTGTCGCCGATGTAGCGGACGCCGCCGCCGAAGCCGATGCCGTCCCAGTCGCCGCCATGGATGGTGTAGTCGGCCCACAGCGAGGCGCGGTGCTTCGGCACGCCGAACGGCGAGTTGCCCTTGTTGCCCTCGGCGTCGTCGGTGATCTCGGCGTCGGTGTAGGTGTAGGCGGCGGTCACGTCGAGGCCGAACTCGAAGCTGGCCACGGCCTCCAGCTCGACCCCGCGCACCCGCACCTCGCCGGTCTGGATGGTGTCGAGCCCGACATAGCGGACCAGATTCTGCTTGGTCAGATCATAGGCCGACACGGTGACGAAGGCGTTGGCGCCGGGCGGCTGGTACTTCACCCCGATTTCGTATTGCCGGCCGGTCTCCGGCTTGAACACCTGGCCGTCGCTGCCGATGCCGATGCTGGGCTGGAAGGATTCGGAGTAGCTGAAATACGGCGCCAGGCCGATGTCGGAGAGATAGACCAGCCCGGCGCGCCAGGTGAAGGCGCTGTCCTCCTGGTGGTTCCGCTCGCCGGTCAGGCGCTCGACCGAATCGGTGTAGGCCCAATCGTGTCGGCCGCCCAGGATCAGCCGCCAGTTCTGCCAGGCGATTTGGTCCTGCAGGTAAATTCCGGTCTGGCCGACGCTGACATCCTTGTCGGTGTAGGGCGTCAGCGGCCCGATCGTCGCCCCATATTTCGGGTCGAAGATGTCGATCGGGTCGACCTCGCCGCTGGCGGCATAGTCGTTGTAGCTGGCGCTCTGGTAGTCGAGGCCGGCCAGCACGGTGTGGCCGACCGCACCGGTGTCGAACTTGGCCTGGACCTGGTTGTCGACCGCGAAGCCGTCGAACCGGGCGCCGCCGGCATCGGCGTAGCGGTCATAGGTGCGGCCGTCTTCCTGCAGCCCGCCGCCGAACACGCCCTTCTCGTCGTGCTGCAGATAGCTGTAGCGGGCGTTCTGGAGGACGGTCCAGGTGTCGTCGAAGCGATGCTCGAACAGCCAGCCGGCCGAGGCGGTTGTGGTGTTGTACTCGTCGAAGCTCGGCTCGCCGATGAAGCGGCTGGCCGGGACCCGGCCGAAGGGGCTGCGGAACACGGTGCCGGCGGCCGGCAGATACTGCATGCCCCAGCCGGTGCGGTCGCGCTGGTAATGGCCCAGCAGGGTCAGGCTGGTGTCGTCGTCCGGCCGGAAGGTCAGCGCCGGGGCGATGAAGATGCGGTCGTCGTCGACGAAATCGGTCTGGGTGTCGCCCTCGCGCATCAGCCCGGTGACGCGGCCCGTCCAGGTGCCGTCCTCGGTCAGGGCGCCGTTCAGGTCGAACTGGCCCTGGTACCGGCCGAAGCTGCCGGCGCCGAACTCGATCTCGCGGAACGGGTCCTCCGCCGGGCGCTTGCTGACGTAGTTGATCAGCCCGCCCGGGCTGTTCTGGCCGTACAGGACGGAGGTCGGGCCGCGCAGCACCTCGATTCGCTCGGCGCCATACGGGTCGAGCGCGTTGAACAGGCCGTAGCCGCTGCCGCGCATGCGCAGCCCGTTCAGGTAGAAGGCGTCGTTGCCGACGGTGAAACCGCGCATCTGCAGGCCGAAGCTGCGGACGTCGGTGCCGTACAGCTCGCCGGCCACGCCGGGGGTGTAGCGCAGCGCCTGGGCCAGGCTCTCCACCCCCTGCGCCGTCATCTGGTCGCGGGTGATCACCGAGATCGACTGCGGCGTCTCGATCAGCGGCGTGTCGGTCTTGCTGCCGCTGGCGCTGTCCTCGGCGACATAGCCGTGCACCGGGCCCCAGGGCGAGCCGCCGGCGCCCTGCACGATGATCGGGTCGAGCGCCAGGCTGCCGTCGCTCGACTGGCCGGCCGGCGGCAGCGGCACGATCGTGGCGCTGCGGTCGCCGGTGACCCGCAGGGCGAAGCCGGTGCCGCTCAGCAGGCGGCGCAGCGCCTGCTCGGTGGTGAACCGCCCGGACAGCGGGGCGGTGGTGATGTCGTAGGGCCGCTCATAGGCGAACACGATGCGCCAGCCGCCGACGGCGCCGACATCTGTGATCGCCTGGCCCAGCGGCTTGGCCGGGACGCTGAACTGATGCACCTCGTCGGCTGCCTGCGCCAGCTGCACCACTGGCTCGTCAACCGCCAGTGCCGGCCCCGGCGCTGCCGCCAGCATCGTCGACCCCAGCAGCCAGCCGAGCCCGCGCCTTCCCCCGATCCCCATCGCCGATTCCGTCCCCTCGTAGATGAGAGTGCGGCGCACTCTCATCCGATAAAACGAATGGCGTCGGCGAACCCACACATGTCGGACGAAAAAATCACGATCCCGGATCCGTTTCACCGAGGATTCGCACCCAGGGGGTAACCTCGGTGAGGCCGAGGCCGAGCGAGCCGGACAGGGCCGCCAGCGCGCCGTCGGGGTCCCCGGCCGGGAAGGTGCCGGAGACGCGCATCCCGGCCAGCCGGTCGCCGGACAGCAGGATGCGGCCGGGGGCCTGGCGCTGCAGCGCCGCCACCACGCGGTCCAGCGTCCGGCGGTGGAACACCAGACGGCCCTGCATCCAGGCCGTGGCATCGGCCGGGTCGACCGTGCCGATGGCGGACAGGCGGCCGTTCTCGGCCGAGACCTGCTGCCCCGCGGTCAGCCGCACCGAGGCCTGGCCGGCCGCGACCTCGACCACGCCCTCGGTCACCGTCACCTCGGCGTCGTCGCCGAAGCGGCTGACATTGAAGCGGGTGCCGACGACCCGGATCCGGGCGTCGCCCGCGGTGACCGTGAACGGCGCCGGCAGGCCGGGCCGGACCTCGAAGAAGGCCTCGCCGCGGCGCAGCTCGACCTGCCGCCGGCCGTCGCCGAATGCGAGGCCGACCGCGCTGTCCGCCGCGAGATGCAGCACCGACCCATCCGGCAATGCCAGGTCGCGGATCTCGCCGCGCGCGGTCACCGCATCGGCGCCGAGATCGGCGATGGCGGAGGGTGCGAACACCCACAAAGCGAGGGCTGCGCAGACTATTGCGCCGAAGGCGGGCAGGGCCACGAGCGGGCGCAGCAGGGCGCGCAGCCGGCCCCGCCGCTTCTGCCGCTGGACGCCGGCCGCGAAGCGGTCCGCCAGCCGCCGGCCCGGCTCCTCCAGCTGCCGCCACAGCGCCTCGGCCTCGCGCAGCGCCGCGGCATGGCGCGGATCGGCCGCGATCCAAGATCGGAACGCGGCCTCGTCGGCGGGCGACAACGGGCCGTCCTGGCGGCGCACCAGCCAGGTCGCCGCCGCGTCGCGCTGCGCCTCGGTGATCGGTTCGCTCATCGCCGTTGCCCGGCTCCCGGCTGGTCCCGCCGGCTGGTTCCGACGGCCTCATCCCAATAGACGTTCCGGACGGCGAAACCCGCACCCCGGATCATGGCGGATCCCCCGCCCGATGCGCGGCCAGCCGGGCCTGGCAGTGCCGCAGCGCGCGGACCAGGTGCTTCTCCACCGCGCTCAGCGAGATACCCAGCCGGCGCGCCGCCTCGGCCTGCGGCACGCCCTGGACCCGGCAGAGGATGAAGATCTCCTTGCTGCGGTCGTTCAGCTCCTCCAGCGCCGCATCCAGGGCCCGCAGCGCATCGCGGCCGGCCAGGTCCTGCTCGGCGCCCGGCGTTGGGGCCGACAGCTGCTCCGGCACCACCGCATCCAGCGCCCGGGCCCGCCGGGTGCGCGTCAGCCGGTGGTCGATCGCGGCGTTGCGGGCGACGGCGTAGAGGATGCGGGTGTCGGCCTCGGCCGAGCCGGCGCTGCCCAACTTTAACACTCGGGCGAAGGCCTCCTGCACCAGGTCAGGCGCCGCGCCGCGGTCGCCCGACCGGCGGGTGACGACCGCCTCCAGCCGCGTCCGATGCGCGGCGAAGAGGGCGGCGAGCGTGTCCGTCCAGGAGGCCATCAGGCGTCTGAATAAACGCAATTGCGAATAATTCGCAATGAATATTGCCGGGACGCTTGTCCTGCGATTCCCACCAGCCTGTCCTGCGTCCAGACCATGGCCCCGGCTTTGCCGGGATCGATCACTTTCCATATAGTAAGGCAACTTACAGTCAGGTCACTTAGCCGATGAGCGAGATCAAGCCTCTCGTCAGCCTCTACACCCTGATCAAGGATCTCGATCAGCTGCTGCGCCGCCGCTTCGAGGAGCGGGTGCGCGCGGCCGGTCTGGACCTCAGCCGGCCGCAATACCGGGTGCTGATCATGCTCGACCGCAATCCCGGCATCACCCAGGCACGGCTGGCGGAGATGCTCGACGTCGAGAAGATGACCGTCACCGGCCTGATCGACCGGATGGAGACCCGGGGCTGGGTCGAGCGCCGGCGCGATCCGAACGACCGGCGCGCTCATTCGCTGCATCTGCTGCCGCCCGCCCGGCCGATCGTCGACCAGCTCGAGGCGATGATCGCGCAGTGGCAGGACGACTACAGCGCCCGGCTGCCGGCCGAGGTCATGGCCCGGCTGATCGGCGACCTGCAGATCCTGAAGACCAGGCTGACCACTGATACGGACGAACCGGCGGCCGATGCCGCCAAGCGGTGCTGAGATGCCGGACGGAAGCAACGACACGACCTTGAAGCCCCTGCCGCAGCAGGCCAGCGGCACTCCCACGCCGGTGCCGCCGCCGGTCAAGCCGCGCCGGCGCGGCTTGCGCCTGGTGCTGCTGGCCGGCGTGCCGCTGGTGGTGGCGGCGGTCGGGCTGGTGCTCTACGCCATGGGCGGCCGCTATGCCGGCACCGACAACGCCTATGTCCATGCCGACACGGTGTCGATCGCGCCCGAGATTTCGGGCCGGCTGGTCGGCATCGACGTCGCCACCAACCAGCCTGTCCAGGCCGGCCAGGTGCTGTTCCGGATCGACGATCGCGCCCCGCGTTATGCGCTGGAGCAGGCGGAGGCCGACATGCGCCAATCCGCCTTCGACTTCCAGGGCATCAAGGCCAATCTGGTGGAGCAGCAGGCGGTTCTGGAGCAGTCCCGCACCACCCAGGACTACCGCCAGAAGGACCACGACCGCATCGCCGCGCTGGCGAAGAACGGCAACGCCTCGCAATCCGCTCTCGACGACGCTCGCCAGGCGCTCGACGTGGCGAAGAGCAATGTCGACGTCGCCCAGTCGCAGATCGGCATGACGCTCGCCAAGCTGGGCGGCAACCCCAACCTGACCTTGGACGAGTACCCGCCCTATCGCCAGGCCGGCGCGCGGCGCGACCAGGCGCAGCTCGACCTCGACCACACCCAGGTCAAGGCGCCGTTCCCCGGCATCGCCGCCAAGGCCGATGCGGTGCTGCCCGGCGCCTATGTCACCGCCGGGTCGCCGGTGCTGGCGATCGTCCGCTCCGACAAGGTCTGGATCGACGCCAACCTGAACGAGACCGACCTGACCAACGTCAAGACCGGCCAGCCGGTCGAGGTCACGGTCGACACCTATCCGGGCGTCACCTGGGCTGGCCGCGTCGACAGCCTCAGCCCGGCCAGCGGCGCCGAGTTCTCGCTGCTGCCGCCGCAGAACTCCAGCGGCAACTGGGTCAAGGTCACCCAGCGCATCCCGGTGCGCATCCTCGTCGACACCGCCGGCAAGCCGCAGCTGCGCGCGGGCATGAGCACCGAGGTCGCGATCGACACCGGCCATGCCCGCGGCCTGCCCTTCCTCGGAGGCACGGCGTTCGGAGCGCAATGACATGGCAGCCCCGGGCGAAACCGTCCCCCATCGCGGGATGATCACGGTCTGCGTGATGCTGGCCACCATCATGCAGGCGCTGGACACCACCATTGCCAACATCGCCCTGCCCTACATGCAGGGCAATCTCGGCGCCAACCAGGACCAGATCAACTGGGTCCTGACCTCCTACATCGTCGCCGCGGCGATCATGACGCCGGTCACCGGCGCCCTGGTCAGCCGGATCGGCCGCAAGAACCTGTTCATCATCTCGGTGATCGGCTTCGTCGCCGCCTCGGTGCTGTGCGGCCTGGCCCAGAACGTCACCGAGATCGTCGGCTTCCGGCTGTTGCAGGGCGTGTTCGGCGCGCCCTTGGTGCCGCTGTCCCAGGCCACGGTGATCGACATCAACCCGCCGGAGCGGCGCGGCCAGGCCATGGCGATCTGGGGCGTCGGCGTCATGGTCGGCCCGATCCTGGGCCCCGTGCTCGGCGGCTGGCTGACCGACCATTATTCGTGGCGCTGGGTGTTCTACATCAACGTGCCGATCGGCGCCCTGGCGCTGGCCGGCGTGATGATCTTCATGTCGGACACCGGCAAGCAGGCGGCCAAGCGTTTCGACTGGCTCGGCTTCGCCTTCCTCAGCCTCGGCATCGGCGCGCTGCAGATGATGCTCGACCGTGGTCAGGACCAGGACTGGTTCAACTCGCTCGAGATCATCATCGAGCTGGTGCTGGCGGCGCTCGGCTTCTACCTCTTCGTCGTGCATCTGCTGACGGCGGAGGCGCCCTTCGTCCGGCCGGCGCTGTTCACCGACCGCAACTTCGTGGTCGCCATGGTGGTGATGGCGATCGTCGGGTCGCTGTACTACTCGATCATTGCCCTGGCGACGCCGTTCCTGCAGACCATGCTGGGCTATCCGGTGGTCACCGCCGGGCTGGTGATGGGGCCGCGCGGCATCGGCACCATGGTGGCGATGATGGTGGTCGGCCGGCTGATCGGGAAGGTCGACACCCGCCTGCTGCTGCTGCTGGGCCTGGGCATGATCATCGGCTCGCTGTGGCGGATGAGCGGCTACAACCTCGACATCTCCTCGACCGAGTTCATGCTCGACGGGCTGGTGCAGGGCGCCGGCCTCGGCCTCGTCTTCGTGCCGCTGTCCACCATGGCGTTCTCGACCCTGCCGCGGCTGTTTCTCGACGAAGGCGCCGGCATCTACAGCGTGTCGCGCAACCTCGGCAGCTCGATCGGCATCTCGGTCGTCACCGCGCTCCTGACCCGCAACATCCAGACCAACCACCAGCTGCTGGGCGAGCACGTCAACGCCTTCAGCCCGGCGGTGCAGCAGCTGCCGGACATGATGTCGCCCGGCACCCTGACGGGCCGGGCCATGATCGACCAGGTGGTCAACCAGCAGGCCTCGCTGATCGCCTATATCGACGATTTCAAGCTGCTGATGGTGCTGGCGATCGCGGCGATCCCGCTGCTGTTCCTGCTGCGCAAGCCGAAGCGCGGCACCGCCCCGCCGGCGGTGCAGGTGCACGCGGACTGACCGGCCGCTCGTCCCGGCAGGACTGGCCTCCCATCGCCGTGCCGGACCGTGTAGGCTCCACACACGGACGAAGTGATGGAGTCATCGATGGGCCCGGGCGGCACCTACAACCGATATGCGATCCGAATGGCCGACCGCAAGGAGGCAGAGGCGGTCGTCATCAGCGTCGAGGATCTGGCCAGGACGCTGATCGATACGGACGAGTTCCTGAAGACCAGCACCCTGAAGGCTCTCGATGTCTCGGGGTCATTCCCTTGCTGCGGGATGCCACGTCGGGCGTGCAGCTGCTGCGGGAGTTGGGACTGAACGGGAGATACTACACCAAGGAGATCAACGGCCGGACCTATGTGATCCTGAAGGGCTATGCGGGCCTGCGCAAGGTGCTCAGCGCCAGCCGCTACCTGACCGCGAACCCGAAGATTATCGTCTACGGCCTGACTTCGGCGGCGCGGGCGGCAGGGGCCACGGTGAACGTCATCATCACCTTCGTCGTCCTGGTGCCGATGGAGATCATCCGCCACCTGATGGGCGAACAGACGCTCAGCCAAGTCTTCGGTAACATCCTGACCAGTACCATGATCGCCGCCCTGTCCAGCGCCGCCAGCTTCGGCGTACTCGCTGTCGGCGCACTGGTGAGTGCGACTGTTCCGGTCTGGATAGTCGTCGCCGGTGCGGTCGTCGTCGGTTTGCTCGTCGGCAAGCGCTTGAGTGATTTGTCGGACGCCCTCAACATTTCGGGATTTGTCGCGATGACGCTCGATGGCGCCATGCGCCACTTGGCCGAGGAGGAGGCCCGGAGAGCCAGGAGCCAGCGTATTCTGGGTCAATTCGATCGTACACTGCCGGCCGACAGCGGGTGGCGCGGCCTGCTCGGGCCGAGGTGAGAGATCGTGGCCTCTTCTTACGCCGGGTCGGGTATCAGGAAGCCTTGGATCGTCATTCCCGCATTGCTTCTGATCGACGCTTTCGGCCTCCTAAACACCAGCTGGTTCACATCCGATCTGCGGGAGATCAGCGCCCAATTGGCGATGCGCGCCGATGTGGTGAAGATCATGGTTCCCAGCAGCTTCATCATGCTGTTCGGCGCCATTTTCCCGGTGCTGCATATTCTTGGCTGGCTTGCCGTTCGGGCGCGGCGCCTACGGAAGCCGGTGCTGGGGCTGCGCGAGGAACGGTGGTGGCTGATTACGGGGGTATTGCTCTTTGGCATGATCCCTCTGACTTGGGTCGCCGACAGGATGATCGGGGATCCCTTGCGCGAACAGGCCGCGGTCGCCGGCTACATCGAATGCGACGGCATCTTCGATCGACTGAGGCCATATCAAGCCAATACGACCTACGCGCTGTCCGCCGATCTGTGCCGCCAAGCCGGCTTCAAGCGCAGTCGGATCGAGCCGGATTTCGACACGCCGCGTCCGCCGGGTTGAGGGCCTTGATGACGAGCGGCGATGGCTTCCTTACCCGCTTGGTGTCCTGGCACTCCCATCCGAAGGTCAAGACGCCATGGTGGGCTATTCCTCTATGGCTTCTGTATGACACACTCGGCTTCCTCAGCCTCGGCTGGGTCGTCTTCGACCTACAAAAGGCAGATGCCGGATTGGCGATGCATGCCGACATCGTGAAGATCATGCCGGCTGTCGCCATCGTCATCCTGTCGCTGCCCGCCTTGTTTCCCGTGACCCACGTCATCGCCGTGATCGTCAATATCGGACGACGGCGCCCGCGGCGGAGACCGGTGCTCGGGCTGAAGGAAGACCAATGGTGGCGGATCCTGGCGATCCTGGCCGCGGCCTGGCTTCTCATCGTCGTGGCCGCCGCCTGGGCGATCGGCGCTCCCCTGCACGCGCGGGCCTTGGCGTCCGGCTATATCGACTGCAACAGCACCTTCGAGCCGGCGAATCCGGGAGGGCGGAGAGCGCCTCCCCCGACCTACGCTCTATCGGCGGATCTGTGCCTCAAGGCCGGATTCCGGCGCAGCCGGAATCGGACCGGATCCTGACGTCCTGCCCGGTTGACGACCCCTACCCCCCGAACACCAGCCGGTACTTGGCAAATCCGTCGCCGGCGTCGCCGGCGGGCTCGATGGTCAGGCCGGGCGGCACCGCCTGGGCGGCGGCCGGGGCGCCGGGGAAGGTGACGACCACCGTCTTCGGCAGCGGCGCGAAGCTCCAGTTGCCGTCGGCGGTCGGGTCGATCCGGCCCTGCTCGTGGATGAAGCGGACCAGCACGTCGCGGTTGGTGTCCGGCGCCTCGACCACGATGTTCTTGCCGTCGAGGCCGGGGAAGCTGCCGCCGCCGCCGGCGCGGTAGTTGTTGGTGACGACGACGAACTCCTGCGTCTCGTCGATCTGCTTGCCCTGGAATTGCAGGTCGACGATCCGGTGCGCGTCCGGCGCCACCAGCTTGCCGTCGCCGTCGTAGCGCGAGGGCCGGGTCAGGTCGATGCGGTAGGTGACGCCGTCGATCACGTCGAAATTGTAGGAGGGGAAGCCGGTGTCGATCAGCGGCTGCTCCTCGGTCTTCGCCGGGTCGATCCGGTTGAAGATGCCGGCCGACCGTTCCAGCCACTCGCGCACGATGGCGCCGGAGACGCGCACCGCCCGCACCGTGTTCGGGTAGAGATACAGGTCGGCGACGTTCTTGATCGCGATCGGCCCGGCCGGGACGCTGGTGTAGTAG
>NZ_JASATH010000091.1:0-31234 GCF_038440215.1 Inquilinus sp. OTU3971
AAATTCGATCCCAAAACCCCAGCAACTCAATGAGTTGCTGGGGTTTTGCTTTTAGGGCTCGGGAGGCGAGCTCAGCAAAATCAATCACTTGCGCCCGCAGGTCCAAATCACCCGCAACCACCGTCGGCATTCGCCAGAGGGCGGGGTCGATGCTCAGCGAACCGTTGCTTGATCTCCTGCCCTGATGCGGGCGTGGCATTGGACGCCGACTTACGACCGCATGGGCACAGCACATATGCCGACGATGTCGAAGCGCTCTTCGAGAAACTGGAGCGCCGATCCCGGAGGCCGGATGCAGTCATCCAGATTCTGATGATATCAAGCGACATCCGGAACTGGACCCTTGACGACATCTAAAACTGACCCCTGGTTGAGTTGGTGTTGAGCGGCTTATGCCCGGAGTCCACAGGGGGGACCCGCGCGGAGCGGAGCGCCGTCAGGCGCAAGCGGAGCGGAGCGCGGGGGGTGCCTGTGGGCCCCCGGGGATAAGCCGCGGGGGTGGGGGTCCGGGGGCGGGGGTAGAGCGGTGTCATGCGACCTGCTCCGGGCTGAGGGTTGCCTTGATGAGGCCGGCTCTGCGCTTCTTGCGCAGGCGGTAGCTGTCGCCGCGGATGGTGACGACGTGGCTGTGGTGGAGCAGCCGGTCGAGGATGGCGGTGGCGACGACGGGGTCGCCGAACACCGTGCCCCACTCGCCGACCGAGCGGTTGGAGGTGATCAGCAGGCTGCCGCGCTCGTAGCGGCGGGAGACGAGCTGGAAGAACAGGTGGGCGGCGTTGGGCTCGAACGGCAGGTAGCCGAGCTCGTCGATGATCAGGAGCTTGGGCTTGGCGTAGAAGGCCAGGCGCTCCTCCAGGCGGCCGTCGGCATGGGCCTTGGCCAGCGCGGCGACCAGCGCCGGGGCGGCGGTGAACAGCACCGAGTAGCCCTCGCGGATGGCCTCGCGGCCGAGCGCGATGGCGAGGTGGGTCTTGCCGACGCCGGGCGGCCCGAGCAGCAGCAGCGCGTCGCCATGGGCGACCCAGCGGCAGGCCGCCAGCTCGCGAACCTGCCCCTTGTCGAGCGAGGGCTGGGCGGCGAAGTCGAAGCCGTCGAGGTCGCGCATCGTCGGGAAGTGGGCGATCTTGCTGGCCATCTCGACCCGGCGCTCGTCCTTGCGGGCAACCTCGCGCTGGCACAGGAAGGCCACGGCCTCGCGCAGGGTCATCTCGCGCCGGGCCGCCTCGTCGAGAAGGCTGTCGAACTGGTCGCGGATCGCAGTCAGCTGAAGCCGGGTCAGCATCGCCATGAGCGCGTCGTGGTCGACCATCACCAGGCTCCCCCGGCCAGCTGCTCGTATTCCTGCAGCGGCCGCAGCAGATCGGCGGTCGGCGGCGGCGTTGGCGGCGGTGAAGCGGCCGGTCGCGCCCCCGGCCGGGCGGGCATGATCCCGGCGAAGTGCGCCGGCTCGACCAGCCGCTGACGTCGGCCGGCGCTCTCGGGATGGGCGGCGACCTCGCCGCCGCCATGCTGGATGCTGACCCGGCCGCCGGCAACCACCACCCGCACCGTCTCGCCGATCAGCCGCCACGGCACGCTGTAGGCATTGGTGTCGACCTCGACGCTGCAGTCCAGCTGGACCCGCCGGACCAGGTCGCGGACCTGGCGGAACGGCGGCCGGCCGTCGAGCGGCCGCAGCGCCCCCGCCTCGTCCCGGCGGAACCGCTCGACCGGCGGTTCGCCGGTCGTGCCGTGCTCGCGTACGTCGGCGATCTCGCGCATCCACCAGGCCAGGTGCGCCTCGAGCTCCGCCCAGCTGGCGAAGCTGTGCCCGGCGATGGCGTTGCGCTTGACGTAGCCGACGCCCCGTTCGTCCTTGCCCTTGGTCCGCGCCCGGTAGGGCGCGCAGGCCCGCGGCTTGAACCCCCAATACTGCGCAAAGGCCCGGAACCGCTCGTTGAAGCGCACCTCTCGGGTCTCTGCGTCGTGATGCTCGACCAGCGCCCGCGCATTGTCGACCAGCACCTCCTGCGTCAGCCCGGCGAAGTGCGCGAACGCACCCTCCAGGCCGTCGAACCAGGCCGCCTGCCGCTCGTGCCGGAACGCCTGGACATAGCAACGCCGCGAGTATCCCAGCGTCGCCACGAACAGGAACACCCGGCCGACCTCACCCCCGATCGGCACCCGCAGTTCGCCGAAGTCGATCTGCAACTGACGCCCGGGCGGCGTCTCGAACCGCACCGTCGCCCGGGCTTCGGCCTGCAGCGCCTGGCGCAGCGGCGCCACCGCCCGCTCCACCGTCCGCAGGCTCACCCGCAGCCCGTGCTCCCGCGCCAGATCCTGGCGCACCACATCGGCATTGCCCCGATGCCGCCGGAACCGCTCGGCCAGCCACTCCTCCAGCCCAGCCAGCGCCCGCGACCGGGCCGGCCTCCGGTACGCCGCCCAGCCTCCGGCTGCCACGTAGCGCTTCACCGTGTTGCGGCTGCAGCCGAACTCCGCCGCGATCCGCTTCGTTCCCCAGCCCAGCGACCACAGTCGCAACATCGCCGCGACCTCGTCCGGCGTTCGCATCCCTTCTCCCCGCAACACGTCCTGCTGCGGCGAGCTTGTCGTCCATTCTGCTGGCATCATGACCCTCCTGAGTGTCGCCAGGGGGTCAGTTTTCCCTGTCGTCAGGAGGGCAGTTTTCCATGTCGCCCGACAGATGAAGAGCGCTGTTTTCTCGCGATGCGTCGGTCGTCCGAGTGAGCGTTGAATAAGGGTGGGCGGTGCTTCGGGCGGACAAACGGGCAGAGGCGGTCCGTCGGCGCTTTCTCGATGACGACGCTCCTTGCGAAATCGTCGCCAAATACTCGGCGCCATTTACCGATGCTCTCGTCTCGATCGCTTTCTGCGTAGGCGTCATCGATCCAGGTTCGATAAGTGTGAATTTTCTCTCGAAAATTGGTGTATCGGTCATCATTCCATAGATCGCTTAATACCTCAGACGAGAGAACCGGATTGGCAACGATCGGTCTATATGGATTTGACTGCAGCCAATCGTCCAAGCGTCCGACAATGGTCTTCAGCGCTGTGGGTAGGTCTGCGAAGTCGTTCGAATTGAGGCTGTCCGCCCAGGTGATGCGATTGCCGAGTAGCGTCGTGAACAGGATCGAGGGGCAGGAAAAGGTGCCCTTAATATCGCGAAGATATTTCAGAAGTCTCGTCACCTTCCGAAGGCCATTGTTGCCAGTCCACCCGTTTCGTTCAATCAGCCACTCCGTATATCTTTTAGGCTCAGAAAGTTCGAATGCATCGGTGTTGAAATTGCAGACTTCCAGTCGCGTCACGCCACCTCGGTCGACGATGCATGGCGCGATGTCGATCTTGCGGTCGCCAACGTATTCGATCGTGACGCAGTGTGAGTAACGTCGGACCTTGTCTTTGTAGGTGGGGTGATTGGAAAAAACGGCACGGAGTGTTGAGAGATAGTCCTTGGCCGTCCAGCCATTAACTGGCTCGACGAAGACGAGAAGATCTGCGTCGAAGGCCCTGTCCTCGACAGGTTTGATAATGGTCTTGTGTGCCCACGACCCTTGTGAAATGAAGAACTTGACTTTTGGCGTCCAGTCGGATGCGCGCACCACACCCTTCAGGGTTTCGACGCTGTCCTCAAGTAGTGTGACTCGTGTGGCATTTAAGTTCACTATATCGGACATGAAGGTATTGAAATGATCTGTTAGTTTGATGCTTCATTTTTCTTCGGTTCAAATATTCAATCATATCAGGTTTGGCAATGCTGGGTTTTAATTGTAATCCCTGATCATTAATTGCAAATTAAATGCTGGGCCGCGGGCGTGTAAAGAAGCTTTTGCAAGCTTCCGGCGGGCATCGGCGGTTTTCGATGGCCCAGCGTGAGGCACTTGAGTGTGTCAATGGATGTCCGAAATGTAAATACAAATTTCGGACAAACCGAGATTGCCTTTGTCCGAAAAACGTATACACTCTCCGGACATGCGTGGCTCCAGTCTCGATCTCAAGTCCCAAATCGCCGGCCAGGTGGCGATGCATTCCCCTGCCCGTGTGTGGACGCCGACCGACTTTCTCAATATCGGCCCGCGCGATGCAGTGGACAAGGCGCTGCAGCGTCTGGCGCACAGCGGAAGCCTGCGCCGCATCGATCGCGGACTCTACGACCAACCACGGCTCAATCCACTGACCGGCAAGCCAGCCGCGCCAGATTATCGCGCGGTCATCGAGGCAATCTCCCGGCGCGACCAGACGCGGATGCTGGTCGACGGCATGACGGCTGCCAACGATCTCGGTCTTTCGGATGCCGTTCCGGGCCGAGTCGTGGTCCACACCGATGCGCGGCTCCGTCCTATCCGGCTGGACAACCTGACGATCACATTCCGGCCGACAGCACCGAGCAAGCTGTACTGGGCAGGGCGGCCGGCGATGCGCGTCGTCCAGGCGCTGCATTGGTTGCGCGAGGCTCTGGCAAAGCCGGACGACCGGGATCGGATCACAGCGCGGCTCCTCGCGATCCTCTCGGATCCGGCCCATGGTACTGGCCTTCGCGCGGATCTGGAGGATGGTTTGCCGACGCTTCCGGCCTGGATGCAGACCTTCCTTCGTGAGTTGTTGAAGCGGTCGGCCAGAGGACTGCAGGATCGACTTGAAGCGGATCTCCATCCGGATCACGAGCAGCATCGTGACGATTCTGACACCACCATTCGTTGGGGCCGGCGCCAGCGAGAGGCCGACCGATGACGCCAGGATTCTTCGATGTCATTGGGGCCAGCAGCCAGTCTAGGGAGGAACTCTATCTCTCCGCCGCCAACCGGCTCGGCACGACTGTGCAGAACGTCGAGAAGGACTTCTGGGTCTGTTGGACGCTCGACGCGTTGTTCAACGGATTGGCGCTAGATGGTCCCCGGTTGTTGTTCAAGGGCGGTACCTCGTTATCGAAGGGTTATGGCCTGATTGATCGGTTTTCCGAGGACATCGACATAACTGTGTTCCGAGAGGACATTGGCGAGCCCGCCACCATGGCAGAGCTGGAAGCCCTGAGCGGCAAAAAGCGCGTGGCCCGGCTTGAGGCGATCAAGACGGCGTGCCAGACTTAAATTCAGGAAACGCTTCTGGTGGCACTGACGGCGATCGTGGGCCGGACGATGCGCGAGACCGGCAGCGTCGGCCTTCGCGTAACGCCGGACGAGAGCGATCCAGACGGGCAGAGCCTGCTGCTCTGGTATCCGAGCGTCGCGGCGTCGCCCGGGAGCTATGTGCGGCCAGCAGTAAAGATCGAGTCCGGCGCAAAATCAGCCCTCGACCCGCACCGGCCGATCGACATCAGACCATACGTCGATGATGACCTACGAACACCGGGCGCGTTGACTGTTAGGACAGTGACAACGGTGGATCCCGCGCGCACCTTCTGGGACAAGGTCGTCATCCTCCACGGGCTGCGCCGATGGCACGAGCGTCGCGGCGAGCTGCGCGGCGGCGGACAGCGCGTGTCGCGGCATTACTACGACGTCCACCGTCTCCTCCGATCCGAAGTGGGGATCGCCGCCGTCACCGATCTCGACATGGCCGCGGATTGCGTGAGTCACGCGCGCATGTTCTTCAATCGGCCGGATCTCGATCTGGCCTCTGCGGCACCCGGGACGTTCGCGCTGGCGCCGCACGATGGCATGGTGGCGGAGCTGCGGCGTGACTATGCTGCGATGGCGACGATGATCTTCGGCGACATCCCTGCCTTCGACGAGGTGATGGCGAGTGTCGCCGATCTGGAGCGAACGGTGAATGAGCGCTGACCGTGGGACTACTCGAGAGGGCCTGCTGGGATAGCGGCGCCTTCGATCCGACGGCCCGTTTCAGGGCATGGCGCCAAAATGGCACCGGGTCCGGCGCCCATGGCGCCATGAAAAAAGATGTGCAGACAACGACTTAGGCGCCGGCGTGTGCCGGTGCTTTATCTTGCTATCGCGCGGCCCCTCCCGCCGCCAACCGCCTCACGCCCGCCTACCTACGATTCCTCGAATCCAATCTATCGGTCGCCAGGCGCCAGAAACTGGAGAGCGGCCGGTCCGATCGACCGCTCCCCGAGGCCTCGATCGGGCCGCTCAAGCGCCGTTTCGGAACGCGTTTTCGGCGCTCGGGAGGTCGTCGAATTCAAGCATTATGAGCATCATCTGAAGCCTCCAGGAGCGGTCGACAACGCAGGTCGCGACGCGATATCGGGAGCGGAAAAACTCAGGATCCGCACGAGATCGGAGCCCTCGAACTCGTCGTCGTCGAAGCTCTCATAGGCGCCGAGATCGCGTTCGGCGATGCGGCCGTCCCAGACGAACTCGCCCAGTTCGGCCCCGACGAACCGCTCGACCACGGTGTCGAGTCCGTCGGGTCCGAACTCGATTTCGAGGTCATGGACGAGCTGCGGGAAGCGGTCGAACGAAGCGTGCGGATGATCGAATTGGCACATCGGTTCCTCCATCATTGAGCCGTCCTCCTCGTCGAGGACATGTCTCAGGAGCAGCCGGCGGAGGCTCCGTCAGGGACGCCGAAGGCGCCGCGGAGCGGGGCGCGGGGGAGCCGAATTGCGGAGCAATTCGGGGGGGACCGCGCATCCTTGACGGAGGCTTCGCCTCCGGCTTGGTGCACGGGGAGGCTGGCCCGAGTTCGCTGTGTGGCGGATGATGGTGGCGACGATCAACGGCAGAGGCGGCGACGGTGACCAGGCATCGGAGCGGGACGAGGCGGGCTCGGTATGCGGTCCGGAACTGGCCGGCCTATGACCGAGCCCTGATCCGCCGTGGCGAGCTGTCGATCTGGATCTCGCCGTCGGCGCTTGATGCCTGGCGCGGCGGTGGCGGCCGGCTCTATTCGGATGCGGCGATCGAGGCGGCGCTGACGGTCCGGGCGGTGTTCCGGCTGGCGCTGCGCCAGACCGAGGGGTTGGTCGGCTCGATCTTCCGCATGCTCGGTCTCAGCCTGCCGGTGCCGGACCACACCACGCTGTCGCGCCGCGGCCGCCGTCTCGAGACCGATCGCCGGGCCGATGCGGGCGACGGCGTCGACCTGGTCATCGACAGCACCGGCCTGCGGCTCTGGCGCCGGGGCTCGCCACCCGGCCGGACCGGCTGGCGCAAGCTGCACGTTGCGATCGACCCGAACACCGGCACGATCCTGGCAGAGGCGCTGACCGACGGCGATGTCCATGACACCCAGGCGGTGCCGGGGCTCCTGTCGCGGATCGACGGCCGGATCGACCGGGTCTACGGCGATGGCGCCGGCGATCGACGCCATCAGCGTTGTCCAGGGCGGCCGCACCAAGGCGGAGGAGGCGGTGGCGGCCCGGGCCGCTCGGGAGGCTATGATCCGAGACGAGACACCCGAAACCCGGGCCGTGCGGCAAGCCCGTGCAGCCGAGAGCGCCCGCGCCAGCGCAGCCAAGCCCCAGGCCGAAGAGCAGGGCACCAAACTGGGCTCTAACGCAGGCGGCCCTCGAATTCATCGCCGCCGCCCCCGCTCCGTAGTGTCGCGAGGGCCGCGCGCCGTTGATCTTGAAGGGCTCGACAGCAGGCGTTCGCCACACTGGTGCCTCCTACTTCATACGGACGACAGCGCACCGACAGGTCAGAATGGACAAGCCGGGACAGCGCCCATACCCTTCGTCAAGCTAGAAATTGCTAAAAGAGGTTAAACGCCGTGGTCGACGCGTCCGCCTCGCGCGAGCGCGCCTATTCGTTCGGCCCTTTCCGCCTCCTGCCGTCTCGGCAACTCCTTCTGGAGGGGGAAAGGCCAGTGCGCCTGGGCAATCGGTCCCTGGCGATCCTGACCGCACTGGTCGAACGTCCCGGCGAGCTGGTCACCAAGGCAGAATTGATGGCCCGCGTTTGGCCCGGCATCGTCGTCGAAGAAGCCAATCTCAGAGTCCAGATCACGGCGCTGAGAAAGGCGCTCGGCGAAGGTCGGCCCGGGCATCGCTATGTCGCGAGCATATCCGGCCGCGGCTACTGCTTCGTCGCGCCGGTGGAGCCCAGCGAGTTGGGGCCGGTGGCTCCGACCGCCACCGGCCAACGCATGCACAATCTGCCACCTTCATTGATCCGGACAATCGGCCGCGCCGATACTCTCGGTGCGTTGCTCGGACGTCTGCAGCAGCACCGGCTCGTCTCCATCGTGGGGCCCGGCGGCATCGGCAAGACAACCGTTGCGCTCGCCGCAGCAGACACCCTGATGCCTGCCTATGATCATGGGATCTGGTTCGTCGATCTGGCACCGTTGCGCGATCCTCGACTCGTGCCGAGCACTCTGGCGTCCGCGCTCGGGCTGACAATTCGCTCACAGGACATCGTCAACGGGTTGACGACATATTTGCGGGATAAGCGGTTGCTGATCCTGCTCGACAATTGTGAGCACGTCATCGGAGCCGCAGCCTTCGTGGCAGAGCAAATCATGAGCGACGCTCCAGGCCTGCACATTCTGGCGACGAGCCGTGAACCGCTGCGGTCGAGGCAAGAATACGTGCATCGCCTGCCGCCGCTGGCGAGCCCGCCTCGCCGGTCCGACCCGACGGCTGCGGAGGCGCTCAGCTTTCCGGCGGTGCAGCTCTTTGTGGAACGCGCAACGGCCATCCGTGATGATTTCAAGCTCAGCGATGCTGAGGCGCCCATCGTTTCGGATATCTGTCGCAAGCTGGACGGGATCGCACTCGCGATCGAGCTCGCGGCTGCACGTGTCGATGCATTCGGGATCCACCAGCTTGCGGCTCTCCTCGACGATGGATTCCCGTTGAGGAACCTGGGCAGAAGGACTGCTCCGCCGCGGCAGCAGACCTTGGCCGCGACATTCGATTGGAGCTACGAGCTGCTGTTCGAGGATGAGCGCATCATCCTGCGACGCCTTTCCGTCTTCGCCAGCGATTTCACGCTCGAATCCGCCTGTGCCGTAGCGGCAGACGGCAAGTTTGCTGTCTCCGAGATCGTGGAGGGGGTGGCGAATCTGGTGGCAAAATCGCTAATCTCCGCAGATGTGAGCGGTTTCGCCACGCAATACCGCTTGCTCGATGCGACGCGCGCCTATGCCCTCCAGAAGCTCGCCGAGGCTGGAGAAATCAAACCCGTCGCTCGACTCCATGCCGAGCATCAGCGGGATCTATTGGCACGGGCGGCGGCCGAATTGGCGAAGCGTCCCGGCACCGACGGGTTGGCAGCTTACGGCCGCAACATCGATGACGTTCGCACTGCGCTGGACTGGGCGTTCTCTGCCGACGGAGACCGCTCTCTCGGCGTGTCTTTGACCGTCACGGCGATTGACCTATGGATGCATCTCTCGTTGTGGGCCGAATGTTGTTTGTGCATTGAGCGGGCACTCGCCGAGGAGCCGGGTCGAGTCCGGGAGAGCGACCGGATCAAGCTCTATGCCGGCCTCAGTGTAGCGCTGCGCCGCATCAATGGCCCAAAAAAAGACGTTGGCTCTGCCTGGATCAAAGCGCTTGAGATCGCCGAACGGATCAATGACGGTGAGCATCGGCTGCGAGCGCTTTGGGGGCTCTCCAGCTATCACCGCTCACGCGGAAGTCATCGAACGGCATTGAGGTTCGCAGAAATGTGTCGTGCTGCTGCGGGCGAAAGCGGTGATCCCGCCACTCAACTCGCGGCCGACAGGCTGATTGCTGGCGTGCTCTTCCATTTGGGAAACCACGACGACGCACGGCGCATCCTCGATCGCTACCTCGCGCAATACCGAGGTCCGGCTCACCCGGCGAACGATACCCGTTTTCCACACGATCAACCTGTCAGGGCGTTTGGAATTCTGTCCAACATTCTCTGGTTGCAAGGATACCCGGATCAGGCGTCACACACGGCGGAAATTGCCGTACGGGAAGCTCAAGCCAACCTTGGTGGATCGGCTCTCTGTGACGTTCTCATCCACTGGCCTCTCGCAGTCGCGCTATACGTTGGGGATTGGGTTGGTGCCGAACGCTTGCTCGTCATCATCAGAAAGAATTTGGCGAACCAGCCGCTGGATATCCACCACGCGACGGCAAATTGTGCAGAAGGCGTGCTGCTCATCCAGCGGGGCGATATCATTGGGATGCCGCTGCTGCGCAGGGCGGTCGATGAGCTTCGCGAGGCGGCGTTTCTCATGCGTCTCCCAGCGCATCTTGGCACGCTGGCACAGGGACTGATGCTGGATGGGCAGGCCGTGCAAGCCCGCAATGTGATCGATGAAGCGATCGAGATGGCCGGGCGAAATGAGGAGCGCTGGTGCCTGCCGGAATTGCTTCGCATCAAGGGCGAACTCCAGCAATCGGAGGAGCACTGTCGGCAGGCGGTTGACCTCGCGCGGCGGCAGGGCGCCTTGTCATGGGAACTTAGGGCGGCCACGAGCCTGGCCCGACTCTGGTACCGGAGCGACCATGTTGCGGACGCTCACGAACTCCTCTCCTCCGTCTACGATCGCTTTACGGAGGGCTACGAGACATATGATCTCAGGACCGCCGGCGCGTGGATCGGCAGGCTTCGGCCGCGTCTGGGTTGATGGAGCGTAGCAGGCCGTCTGCAACGATGCATGGCGCGTGAGCCCGGTCCGACAGCCTATCGGCCACCGTCTCGGTCGGCGCATCGGCCGTTACGGGAGGGAAGTATGCGGTAATCGCCGCTTCTCTGGCCAAGGACTTTGCCTCTCGACGCGCCAGCCGAACTGGGCACGATTTTATCGTTTATTTACCAAAGTAAACTCACTGCCATCCTGCGTTGTACGCATTATTCCGGCAACGTGTCATCGAGCGATGCCACGTCTTTATCAAAGCCCCTCGCCCTGAGGGTATTCGATCATGTCGCGCTTGGTGGAGCACCAAAATGAAGCGGCGCTTGTTGTGCTCCGCGGCGCGGAACGTCGCGACCACGCGGTTTCGATCCCAGTGATGCAGATCTGGCCCGACGCTGTCGGGCCGTCCCATGACGGACCCTACGTCGAGGTCTTCAAGATTGGCTTGAAAGGATCCAGCGATGCAAGCGTCGAGCGACCGTCACGATCCTGAGTATAACCATGCCGAGATCAGCCGAGCCATCGCCAGCATCGACACGGTCACGATGATGGAGCTGTCTCACGAGAACCGGCTCGCGACCCTGGGTTATCTCGCCGCCTCGATCACTCATGAGATGAAACAGCCCATTGCCGCAGCGGTGACCAATGCCATGGCTGGCCTGCATTGGCTCGACCGCCCGCGACCCGACTTGGACAGGGCTCGGGCGGCTTTCGATCGCATCGTCCGCGACGGCAATCGCGCGAGCAACACGCTCGGCCGGATCCGCGCCCTGATCAGGAAGGCGCCGCCCCAGACCGATCGCCTGGAGATCAATGAAGCGATCCTCGAGGTGATCGAGCTCACCTGTCGCGAAACGACGAAGAACGCGGTCTCGGTGCGGACAGACCTCGCGGATGGTTTGCCGCTGATCGAAGGCGATCGGGTCCAACTGCAACAAGTTGCCCTCAACCTGATCATCAATGCGGTCGAAGCCATGAGCGGGGTCAGCGCGGGAGCACGAGAGCTGCTGGTCAGCACCGGTCGGACCGAAACAGGCGACGTGCGCGTGACTGTGCGGGATTCCGGCCCGGGCGTCGACCCGGACAGTGTGAACCGGCTGTTCGAGGCCTTCTACACAACAAAGCCCAGCGGGACGGGCATAGGCTTGGCGATCTGTCGCTCGATTGTCGAGGCGCATGGCGGCCGGCTGTGGGTCGAGACGAACCAGCCGCAAGGAGCCGTCTTTCAATTCACCGTGCCGGCGGCCTAGCTGCGCCGCTTTGGCAGGGCACCACTCCTGCCGGGCACGTCGGCACCCGCGGGCGAATGGTTCGCCGGCGGCTCGGCCAGCCCGGCTGTGTCGATGCCTGTTGCGGCGATCGTCATGGAAGCCCCTCTGTGCTTGGCGGTCGTTGAGGCAGCCACAGGATGGCGTGCATCCCGACACGTGTCGCGATCGCAAGGACGTCCGGACCGCCTGCAGTGCCAAGCGATCGCCGGCTGCGCACCCGGGCTTTGCCAGCGCTGAGTTGGCGGCAAGGGGGTGGCATCGTCCGTCATCTAGCCATTGATGCTGGCCTTCACTCGCGGGCTGCAGTTATTCCCTTGGGAGCGGACCGTGTTAAGACGATGGCGACGGCTGCGGAGACTAGCACCACACCCATCACATAGAATGCATCCGAGAAGGCCAGGATCAGCGACTGTTGAGCCACGAGCTTACCGAGCAGGATCTCGCCCTGGTGGTAGGATCGGGCCGCGTCCGGCACGCCATGGGCTTGGAAGTAATGTTGCATCCGGCTCAGGAAAGATTGTTCGGTGAGGTCGAACGGGGTGACTGACTGGCCGATGATGTTGGAATGGAACTGCTCGCGCTTGGTGATTACTGTCGCCAGCGCCGCTGTCCCGATCGCGCCGCCCAGGTTGCGCAGCATGTTGAACAGCCCTGAGGCGGCCGCAGACTCTGCCGGCAGGATTTGCGCCATCGCGATGCCAGTCAGCGGCGTCAGCAGGATGGCCTGGCCGAGTGCGCGGACGAGATTGGTGAGCACGAATTGCGACCCGGCGTTGTCAAAGCTGAGATGGGTGTTCATGAAGCAGCTGAGCGCGAAGATGGAGAGGCCGACGCACACCAGGACACGCGCATCAATGCGCTTCAGGAGCAGCGGAACGAACGGGATGATCAGCAATTGCGGTAGGCCCGAGGACGCGAGCACCAGACCGATCTGCTGCGCGTCATACCCCTGGACTTCGTCGAGGTAGGCCGGAAGAACGTAGACCGAACCGAACAGCGCGAATCCGACCATGATGTTGGCGAAGGTGCCGAGGCCGAAATTTCGCCTCGTCAGCAGCCGTAGCCGGACAGCTGGCGCCTTGCTCCTCAACTCGATCGTCACGAAGGCGATGAGCAGGACTGCAGCTGCGATGGCAAGGCGAATGATGACCGGTGAGTCGAACCATCCGTCCTGGTTGCCCTCGTCAAGCATGGTCTGCAGGCAGGCCAGCCCCGCGGCCATGGTGACAATACCCCACCAGTCGCCCTCCTTCAGCAGGTCGAGCTGCATTGGCCCGCGTTCGAGCGTGGGGAACAGCAGGCTGAGCATCAAGCTGCCGGGGATCAGGTTGACGAAGAAGATCCATGGCCAGCCAAACTGGTCGGTCAGGTAGCCGCCGATCGTCGGTCCGATCGCCGGCCCGAAGGTGGCGGTCATCGCGAAAGCAGCCAGGCCGATTGGCCGCTGCGCCGGCGGCAGCTTGGTCAGCACCATGGTGAAGGCCATCGGGATCATCACACCGCCGGTGAATCCCTGCAGGGCTCGGGTGACGATCATGGTGCCGAGATTGCCGGCGAAGGCGCAGGCGGCGGAGAAGATCAAGAACAGGATGAGATTGGTCAGCAGGAAGCGGCGGAAACCGAACACCCGGCTGAGATAATCCGTCAGCGGGATCATGATGATCTCGCCGATCAGGTAGGAGGTGGAGATCCAGGTGCCGTTGTCGGTCCCCGTGCCGATTCCACCCTCAATGTCAGGCAAAGAGGAGTTGACGATTTGGACGTCGAGCACCGCGATCAGCGCGCCGAGCATGCAGCCGCAGACGGCGAGCCAAGTCCGCAGCGATGCGCGCTCGGGGCCAGGGGAAAGGACCGAAGCACTCATGACGTCCGCCCTTCGGCCGGCGCGACGTCGCGGGTGTCGATGGTGGGGGTGACCGACATGCCGGGCCGCAGCCGGCCGGCCAGCGGATCGTCCGGGTCGATCCGGATCTTCACCGGGATGCGCTGGACGATCTTGGTGAAGTTGCCGGTGGCGTTGTCCGGCGGCAGCAATGCGAATTCCTGCCCGCTGGCGGGCGCAATGCTGTCCACGAAGCCGTGGACGGTCAGGCCGGAGAAGGTGTCGACCGACAGCGTGACCGGTTGTCCTGGCCGCACGTCGGCGAGTTGCGTCTCCTCGAAATTCGCCACCACGTAGGTCTTGGCCAGCGGCACCACCGACAGCAGCTGGGTGCCGGGCTCGACATACTGCCCCTCGCGCACCGAGCGGCCGCCGATCACGCCGTCGACAGGCGCGGTGATGATCGTGTAGCCAAGACTGATCTGCGCCTGCTGCAGCATCGCTTGGTTCTGCGCCAGCGTTGCCTGGGCCTCCGCCAGTTCTGCCGTCAGCGTTGCGACCTGTTTCTGCGCCGCGTCGAGTGCGGCGCCGTCCTTGGTGACCGTCGCCTGCGCGTCGGCGATCTGGGCCTGAGCCTGCTGCGCGTTCTGGACCGATCCGAAGCCGTCACGCGCCAGCGTGCCGTAGCGCTGGTTGTTCTGCTGGGCGTAGACCTCGGAAGCCTTATCGGCGTCGATCGTCGCCTGCGCCTCCGCGATCATCACTTGCTGCTGTGCGATCTGCGCCTCGTCCGTTGCGATCGCGGCCTGGGCCTGCTGTACCCCGGCCTGCGCCTTCCTCACTGCGGCGCTGTATTCGCTCTGGTCGATGATCGCGAGGACTTGCCCCGCCTTGACCTGCTGGTTGTCATCGACGAACAGCGAGGTGATGTTCCCGGCGACCTGGGGGGCGATCATCACCGTGTCGGCCTGCACATACGCATCGTCGGTGGACACCTCGAAGCGCCACTGTGTCCAGTATGTCCAGGCTGCGAATCCGCCGCCGGCGAGGACCGCCATAATCAGGGCGACGGGCGCCACCCGGCGAGCCATGCTGCGCCGCTTCTGCGCGGCGCCACTCTTGTCAGGCGCGCCAACGGTCGCGGACAAAAGGTTCACCGGCGGTCCGTTGAACTCGGCCGTATCGATGTGTGAAGCGGCGATGGTCATCGTGACACCCTCTGCTTGTGCCCGTGTGCGTCGAGACTGTCACAGGATGGCGGAGGGGGCGTGGTGGACATATTCCACTGTCGTTCGGCACCGGCAGGCGTTTCGTCGGTGTCGAATAGACCTAGGTATAGCCGCTGCAGCTGCTTACAGGCCCGGAGTCAGTGTAGCTGGGTCTCGCGTTGCAGCGCCGAAACCAGGCATCCGATCAGCACCTCAGCATCGACCGGCTTTTCGAGGTAAGCGAGAGCACCGCCAGCCAGGGCGTTTGATCGCGTCACCCCGTCAGCATCCGAGGTCATGAAGATCATCGGGTAGTGGCGACCCTGCGCGTTCAGGCGTGCCTGCAGATCGAGGCCGGTCATGCCCCCCATCCGGACATCGACGACCATGCAGGCCACGTCGGCTCGGCCCGAGGAGGCCAGAAAATCCTCTGCCGAGGCGAATGGCAGCGCACGATAGCCCAGCGAAGACAGGAGATCCTCCAGTGCCTCGCGAATGGCCTGATTGTCGTCGATAACGGCGATGAGGGGGGAATGGGACACGATACCTCGACGGGCGGTGAAGCGGGACTGTTGCCCGCCTGTCCTAGATAGTCGGAGTGTCGCTAGCCGGGTACCATACGCAAGTGGAGGGTCAGGCAGCCGTCAGTTCAGTGCATGTAAATGTTCAGTGCCCTAACAATTCCGCCCTGCGCACCAGGTCGGCGACCGACCTGACCGCCATCTTCCGCATGACATTGCCGCGGTGCAGCTTGACCGTGATCTCGCTGATGCCGAGCAGGCCGGCGATCTGCTTGTTCATCAGCCCCTTCACCACTGCCACCATCACCTCCGTCTCCCGCGGGGTCAGGGTGGCCGCCAGCGCCGCCACCTCCTTCGCCGCCGCGGCGTCACGGCGCTGCCCCATGTCCTTGTCGATGGCAGCGGCCACCGCATCCAGCATGTCCTGGTCGCGGAACGGCTTGGTCAGGAAATCCGTCGCCCCGGCCTTCATCGCCCGTACGCTCATCGGGATGTCGCCATGGCCGGTCATGAAGATGATCGGGCGGGTGTTGCCGCTGCGCGCCAGCTGGGCCTGCAGGTCCAGCCCGCTGAGTCCCGGCAGGCGGACGTCGAGCACCAGGCAGCCGGGCCGGTCGGCCGGGGCAGCGTCGAGCAGCTCCCGGGTCGAGCCGAAGCTTTTCGCCTCGATCCCGACCGAGCGCAGCAGATCGGCCAGCGCCTCGCGGATGCCTTCGTCGTCGTCGACGATGAGGACGAGGGGCGTGGCAACGGACGCGGTCCCGGCTGGTGCGTTCATGACATTTGCGTGGTGTCGCAGTCCGCGGCAGCGCGAACTCGAATACCGCTCCCCCTGCTTGTTATGTCCGGCTGTCGATCGAAGCCCGGACGTGCTTGAAGAAGGACCGATGATGAGCCTGAGGCCGGCGCTCACCAACCGTCAAGCTGCCGGGCGCCCCGTATCGGCGGAATCCCGAGCCCTGAGAACCCGATGCCGATCGGAGCCGCCGGTCAGAGGGCCATGCCGCCCGACACCTCGATGCGCTGGGCATTCACCCACCGGTGATCCTCCGACAACAGGGACGCAATCATAGGGCCGATATCTTCCGGCAACCCGGCACGCCCGAGAGCCGTCATGTCCGCCACCCGCTTGTTCAGCTCGGGATTGTCCCGAACCATCCCGCCGCTGAAATCGGTCGTAATGGCGCCAGGCGCAACCGTGTTGACGGCAATTCGCCGCGGCCCCAGCTCTTTTGCCATATAGCGGGTCAGCACCTCGACCGCTCCCTTCATCGACGCGTAGGCACCACTGCCCGGCACCGTGATGCGGGTCAGCCCGGTCGAGATGTTCACGATGCGCCCGCCGTCGTTGATGAGCGGCAGCAGCTTCTGTGTGAGAAGGAAGACGCCCTTGAAATGAATATTGTAGAGGGCGTCGAGCTCCTCCTCGGTCGTGTTCTCGAAAGCATTGTGGTGGGATATGCCGGCATTGTTCACGAGGTAGTCGAACCGCTGGGCGCCAAGATCGGTGAGCAGGGCCGTGAGGTTTGACACGAACGCGCCGAACGATGCGGTCTTGCTGGTGTCGAGCTGCAGCGCCAAGGCCTTGCCGCCGGCTTCCGTGGCGAGTTCGACGACCTTGTCCGCCTCCTCCCTGCTGGTGTTGTAGGTGAACACGGACTCGACTCCGCGCTTGGCGAGATTCAGGACAATCGAGCGACCCAGGCCTCGGCTGCCGCCTGTGACGACCGCGATTTTCCGAGGCCCGGTCAAAGACATGATGCTGGTCATCTTTGCACTCCTTCTTGGATGATGGTGCATGACGATGCAGGTGCAACGCTGTGGTTCGACGGAGATCCGCGCTACCGCGGGAAGAGCACGGCAATGGCGATTGCCATCGTCACGATGCTGAACACGGTGCTGGCGATCACCATGGATCCCGCCGTCTGCGAATCCAGGCGGTAGTTCACGGCGAACAGGATGCCGAAGAACCCCGACGGCACCGCCGCCAGCAGGATGGCCACCTTCGCGGTTTCGGCCGAGACCGGCAGGATGAACACGACCACGGCGGTCAGCAGCGGCCGGATGATGTCGGCCGCCCCGGTGGCCCTGACGACCTTCCAGTCCAGCCGGAAGGACTGGGCCGACAGGACCAGGCCGGTGAGGAACAGGGCGACGCCGGCGGCGGCATGCCCGATCAGCAGCAGGCAGGCATCGGCGACCGGGCCGAGCCTCAGCTCCGACAGCGAGAGCGCGATGCCGAGCGCGGGCGCCAGGACCACCGGCTTGGTCAGCGCGCGCCGCAGGGCCCCGAGGATCCGCACGGTCATTGGTTCGGCAGCAGCGCCATCCTTCACGCCATAGATTTCGAGGAGGATCAGCGTGAGCGGGCTGACGAGGATGGAGCCGGCCGCCAGGGTGACGGCGACCGGGACGGCCCCGGCCGGGCCGAGCACCGCGGACACGATGGGAAGCCCGACCCCCGCGAGATTCGGAAAGGCGATCGTCAGGGCCTGGAGCGAGGCATCCTCCTTGTCGATCTTCGAGGATGCATGCTGAAAGAGGTACCATGCCAGGTACAGCAGCAGCATGACCCCGCCGGAGATCGCGAAGAGCGGCGCCTGCGCCAGCATCTCGCTGCGCGGCGCCGATGCGGTCGCCGCGAACACGGAGGCCGGCAGGGCGAAGTCCATCACGAGTTTGTTCAGGCTTTCGACGTGATGGTTTTCGACGATGTGCATTCGTCCGGCGGCATATCCAAGTCCCATCACGAAGAACACCGGCGCCAGCGCCAGCAGGATTGCGTCGGACAACATGGAACGGCCTCCACTTGCGGATGACAGGGGCGATGCGCAGGCCCATCGCCGCGCAGACCGTCCATGTCATCGGTCAAGGCTAGGGACGAAGCCGCACGCCGCACCATCGCACGTTGGATCGTTGCCGCTCCGTGTTCGTAGAGCAGAACCTATACTTAGGTCTTGAACGATAGTCTGAACCGACAGTTTTCGTTTGCCTGCCGGCGACGACGATCCGGTCTGCGGCACTATACCAAAGTATTTAACCGGCGACCGGAATGCAGGGTCTCGCCAGCCCTCCTGTCCAATGGAGGGGCGGCCGGGGACCACCGTACCGTTCATCCCGTGGTCCCGACGACAAGCCTTCCGGGTCGCTCGGAGACCTCTCCCGATGCTCAAACAATCGAGGTGGTCTCATGTCCCCGTTCCACGGCAAGCGCATTCTCCTGCTGGCGTCGCTGCTGGCCTCCGTCGCTCCCACGGTTGCGTCGGCCGCCCCCGCCGCGCCGATCAAGAACATCGTGCTGGTCCACGGCGCCTGGGTCGACGCCTCCGGCTGGAAGCCGGTCTACGACATCCTGACCCGGGACGGCTTCCACGTGACCATGGTGCAGCAGCCACTGACCAGCCTGGCGGCCGACGTCGCCGCCACCAAGCGCGTCCTCGACCAGCAGGACGGACCCACCGTCCTGGTCGCCCACAGCTATGGCGGGTCGATCATCACCGAGGCCGGCGAGGACCCGCATGTCGCGGCCCTGGTCTATGTCGCGGCCCACGCCCCTGATGTCGGCGAGGACGAGGCCGCGCTCGGCAAGAAGATGCCGAGCGTCACCTCACAGCTGCCCGGCGCGGTGGTGAAGACGGCGGACGGCTATACGTATCTGCGGCCGGACCTTTTCCCCTCCCATTTCGCCGCCGACCTGCCGCTCGACCAGGCGAAGTTCGAGGCCCAGTCCCAGGTCCTGACCGCGGCGGCGGTGTTCTCGACGCCGATGACCGCGGCAGCCTGGAAGACCAAGCCGAGCTGGGGCATCGTCGCCGGCGCCGACAAGATCATCAATCCGGACCTCGAGCGCTTCTATTACGAGCGCGCCCACAGCCACGTCACGGTGATCGAGGGCGCCAGCCACTCGGTCTACGAATCCCGCCCGAAGGAGGTCGCCGCCGTCATCGAGCAGGCCGCGCGGTCGGCCGAGACGGTCGCAGCCAAGTAAGCCGCTCCCGCCGCCCGGCCCGTCAGGCGGGCCGGGCGAGCCCGATCCCAATCCCTCCCCAGCAGTCGACGGAGGCGTAAGCGATGACCGTCCAATCGAAGGTCCCGGCTGAGCGCGCATGGGATACCGGAAGACAATCCCGCGAGCAGCGCCTGGCTGCGGCCGGCCGCTACGCCAGAGGCAAGCTGGTCGCGCCCGATGATGCGACCAGGTTGCTCGAGGCGGTGATACGCCCGGGAGACCGCGTCTGCCTGGAGGGGGACAACCAGAAGCAGGCGGATTTCCTCGCGCGCAGCCTCGCCGCGGTAGACCCGAGCACCGTCCGGGACCTGCACATCGTGCAGTCCGGGCTGGTCCTCGCCGAACATCTCGACCTGTTCGAGGCCGGGATCGCCCGCCGGCTCGATTTCTCCTATTCCGGGCCGCAGGGCGCCGCGCTGGCGCGGGCGCTCAACGCCGGAAAGATCGAGCTCGGCGCGATCCACACCTATCTCGAGCTGTTCTCGCGCTACTTCGTCGACCTGACGCCGCATGTGGCGTTGACCGTCGCGCGCTGCGCCGACCGAGACGGCAATCTCTATATGGGCCCGAACACGGAAGATTCTCCCGTGGTCATCGAGGCCACCGCGTTCAAGCAGGGCATAGTCATCGCCCAGGTGAACGAGATCGTCGACAAGGTGCCGCGCGTCGACGTGCCCGGCGACCGGGTCGACTTCGTGGTCGTCGCGCCCGAGGCCTTCTATGTCGAGCCGCTGTTCACCCGGGATCCGGCGCAGATCACCGAGACCCAGATCCTGACCGGCATGCTGGCGATCCGGGGGATCTACGAGGAATATGGCGTCCGGCGGCTGAACCACGGGATCGGGTTCAACACGGCCGCGATCGAGCTGCTGCTGCCGACCTATGCCGAGCGGCTGGGTCTGAAGGGGCGCATCGCCACCCATTTCGCCCTGAACCCGCATCCCACCCTGATCCCGGCGATCGAGACCGGCTGGGTGCAGCAGGTCCACAGCTTCGGGTCGGAGGTGGGCATGGATGTGTATATGCGCGCCCGCCCGGATATCTTCTTCACCGGCCGTGACGGTTCGATGGCGTCGAACCGCATGTACTGCCAGGCCGCCGGCCTGTACGCGACCGACCTGTTCATCGGGTCGAGCCTGCAGATCGACCTGCAGGGCAACAGCTCGACCGTGACGCGCGACCGGATCGCGGGGTTCGGCGGCGCGCCGAACATGGGCTCCGATCCGCATGGCCGTCGCCATGCCAGCGAAGCCTGGCTGAAGGCGGGACGGGAAGCGGCGGACGGGCAGACGCAGCTGCCGCGCGGCCGCAAGCTGGTGGTGCAGATCGTCGAGACCTTCGGCGACAAGCTTATCCCGACCTTCGTCGAGCAGCTCGACAGCATCCAGCTCGCCGAGGCGCTGCGCCTCGATCTCCCGCCGGTGATGATCTATGGCGACGACGTCAGCCACATCGTCACCGAGGAGGGGATCGCGAATCTCCTGCTCTGCCGCACTGCGTATGAGCGCGAGCAGGCGATCCGTGGCGTGGCCGGGTATACGCCGGTCGGCCGCGCTCGCGACCGCCGCGTGGTCGAGGAGCTGCGGGCTCGCAAGGTGATCCGCCGGCCGGAAGATCTCGGCATCGATCCGCTCGACACCCACAAGAGCCTGCTCGCCGCGCACTCCGTCAAGGAGCTGATGCACTGGTCGGGCAATCTCTATGACCCGCCCCGCAAATTCCGGAACTGGTAGGAGGCTGCCATGGTGATCATCAAGCTTCGCTACGCCCCTGGCCGCCCGGCTCCGGGGCACGTCGCGAGCGCCATCGTCGGTGTCGTCGCATCCGGCAACCTCGAAATTCTGCTCGAACGCACGCTGCCGGAGACCGAGTGCTCGGTCGAGATCGCCACGCCGGTGCGCGGCTATGACGAGGTCTGGCAGGCGGTCATCGCCGATTTCGTCGAGCGCGTCTCTCCGGGCGGGCTGCGCATCTCGATCAACGACGGCGGGGCTCGGCCGGACACGGTCGCGCTGCGACTGATGCAGGGCGTCAGGATGATGGAGGCGGCACGATGAATGACAATGCGATCCGCCAGTCTGCCAGCCGCGACGCCGCGAGCTGGTTCCTGGCCTCCGCCCGCGAGCGCCTCGCCGGTCTGCTCGACCCGGGCAGCTTCCTCGAGATCCTGCCGCCGTCGGACCGCGTGCAGAGCCCTCATCTGGCGCTGTTCGATCTTCCTGCCGCGTTCGACGACGGCATGGTCATCGGGCGCGGGCGCCTCGACGGCCGGGAGGTGCTGGTCGCCGCCCAGGAGGGGCAGTTCATGGGCGGCACCTTCGCCGAGGTGAGCGGGGCGAAGCTGGTCGGCCTGCTTCGGGCGGCGCGCGACCGTGCCGATCTCCCCGTCCTGCTGCTGCTCGACAGCGGCGGCGTGCGGCTGCAGGAGGCCAATGCCGGCGAGCTCGCCGTCGCCGAGGTGATGCGGGCGATCGCCGAAGCCCGGAGCGCCGGCGTCGCGGTCATCGCTCTCGTCGGCGGACGGGCAGGGGCCTTCGGCGGCGCCGGCCTCACCGCCGCCACCTGTTCGCGGATCGCGATCTCCGAGCAGGGCCGGCTCGGCGTCACCGGCCCCGAGGTGATCGAGACCAATCAGGGGGTCGAGGAGTTCGACTCCAAGGACAAGGCCCTGGTCTGGAGCGTCACCGGCGGCCGGACGCGCCGCCTGATCGGGGGCGCCGACACCTATGCCATGGATACGATGGCCGGCTTCCGCGAGGCCGCTCTCGCCCTGCTCGACCGGGTGCCGGCGTTCGACCTGCGGACGCTGCAGGCCGAGCAGGAGAGGCTCGCGGCGCGGCAGGCCCGGCTCGGCGGCTGCAGCAGCGCCACCGAGATGTGGGCCATCCTCGGCATCGCCGATCCGGAGGGCGTTCGGGACATGGACGACGAGGCGTTCGCCGCACTCGCCGCCAAGGTGAAAGGACTGGATCATGACGGTCGATGAGATCCTGGCGGGGCTGTTCCCCGCCGGGCACGATGTGGTCGTGCGCTCCGACAAGCTGATTATGGGAGCCGGCCGGCGTGGGAAAGGCGGCACGGTCGAGGTGATCGGCATCGCCGACGGGGAGCCGCTCGGGATCGACGGCGTCCTGCCCCTGGCTGAACGGGTGCTGCGTGTGATCGCGGCCGGTGGCGACACGCCGATCCTGGTGATGGTGGACACACGCAGCCAGCGCATGGCCCGTCGCGACGAGATGCTCGGCCTCAACGAATATCTCGCGCATCTCGCCAAATGCCTGCTGCTGGCCAGCCGGGAAGGGCATCGCACGGTCGGGCTGAACCACGGCAAGGCGGCCGCCGGTGCGTTCCTCGCCACCGGATTGGCGACGGACATTCTCGTCGCCCTGCCGGGGGCGGAGCCTGCGGTGATGGATCTGCCGTCGATGGCGCGGGTCACCAAGCTGCCGGAAGACACCCTCAGGGTGCTGTCGCAAACGACCCCCGTCTTCGCGCCCGGCCTCGCCTCCATGACCGAGGTCGGAGCGGTCGCGGAGATCTGGGATCCGCGCGAGCCGCTCGGCGCCCAGCTCGAAGCGGCCCTGGCGGGCGGTTCGGGCTACGACGCCAGGGATGATCTCGGTGCCGCGCGCGGCGGCCGGCGCGTGGCGTCGGAGCTGGCGCGGCGCGTGGCGGCGCAGGCCACGGGGGACCGCCATGCTGCAACGTCATGACCTGCTGCGCGTGACGCCGGACGGGTGGCCGGCGGTACTGGCCGCATCGCCCGGCTTCCAGGACCTGGAGTACGGGCCGCGCCGGCTCGTCGCCGGCTGGGCGGAACGCGGCTGGCCGGTGATCGCACGCCGCCCGGCCGCCGAGGAGGGGGAGGGCGGCGTCGCCGTCGGCCTGCCCCTGCCACCGGCCTACGGCAAGCTGCGCCTCGCGTTGTCCATCCCCGCCGGGCTGGTGGCGGAGCCCGTCGCCGCCGTCCCGCTCAGTGCGGCGGCGGGCTCTGTCCCGGCGGGCTGGTGGTCGCAGGTCGGAAGGCTGATCGCCCTGGGCGAACGGCTGGCGCTGCGGCCGATTCTGTTTGGCGCCCTGCTGTGGCAACGCCTGACCGGCTTGCCCTACCTTCGACCCGGATCGGACATCGACCTGATCTGGCCCGGGCCAACGGCGACGGCACTGCCCGACCTGCTCGACACGCTCGACCGGCTGGACACCGCCGGCCCGGTGCGGCTCGACGGCGAGATCGCCCTGTCAGCCGGCAGCGGGGTGAACTGGCGGGAGCTGCGGCAGGAGTTCCGGCGGCCCGGCGGGGCCGTGCTCGTCAAATCCATGGACGGAGCGGACATCCGATGCGTGCACACTCTCTTCGCGTGAGCCGACCGGCGCAGGACGCCGGCGTCACGCGCCGGCAGCCGGTATCCGGCCTGCCCGTTGCGATCGCCGAGCGGCTGGCCGACATGGCCGCCGCGGCGCTCGTCGCCGAGCTGGAAACCTGGCCGAAGCCCGGCCTGGTGAGCCATGTCGACAGCGGCAGCCACGTCGACATGGACCACACCACCTTCCGCCGCAGCGCCGCTGCGATCCGCCCCTTCTTTGGCTGCCTGGCCACGGCCGGCGGGGCGGGGGCGGAGATGGACCAGCTCCGGCAGATCGGACGGGAGGCCGAGGCGGCCATGCTCGCCGCCACCGGCGGCGTGAACACCCATCGCGGCGCGATCTTCGGCCTCGGGCTGCTCTGCGCCGCGGCCGGCGCGGCCTCGGCGGAAGATACGCGCCTCTCCGCCGCGCGGCTGACGGACATCGTCGCCCGGCGTTGGGGCGATGCGATCCTGCGCGGTCCGATTCCGCTCCGCAGCCACGGCACCGACGTGCTGCGCCGGTTCGGGGCAGGGGGCGCCCGCGTGGAGGCTGCGGCCGGCTTCCCGCTGGTGCGGGAGATCGGGCTGCCGGCCCTGCAGCAGGGACGCGCGCTCGCCCGGGAGGAAGGAGCCGCCCGAATCCAGGCCTTCTTCGCCCTGATGGCCGAGGTCGAGGACACGAACCTGCTGCATCGCGGCGGTGCCGCCGGGCTGCAGGATGCCCAACGCGTGGCCCGGCAGTTCCTGGCCGCCGGAGGCGCGGGGCAGGGCGAGTGGGAGGCTCGTGCGGTGGCGATCCACCAAGCGTTCGTCCGGCGCCGCCTCAGCCCCGGCGGATGCGCGGACCTGCTCGCCGCCACGATCTTCCTCGATGCCGTCGAGAGCAGACTGTGACGGGCGTCGCCATCCTCTGCTCCGGGCAGGGTGCCCAGGCCGCAGGCATGTTCGACCTGATCAGCGATGCGCCCGAGGCGGCGCCCGTCTTCGCGGCCGCCCGGCGCGTGCTCGACGGCCGGGACCCGCGGGATCTCGTCCGTCAGGCAAGCCCGGCCGAGCTGCACGCCAACAGGGCGGCGCAGATCCTCTGCTGCACCCAGGCGCTGGCGTATTGGGCGGTGCTGGGGCCGGCCTCGCCCCGTCCCGTCACCGCCGCAGGCTACAGCGCCGGCGAGCTGGCCGCGTGGGGAATCGCCGGTGTCATCGATGCGGAGACCGTGCTGGATCTGATGGCCAGACGGGCGATCCTCATGGACGAGGCCTCGCCCACCGCATCCGGGCTCGGCGCCGTGCTGGGCCTGCCGCGCACGGAGATCGAAGCGATCTGCCGGACGCATGATCTCCACATCGCCATCGTCAATGGGCCTCTGCACGTCCTCCTCGGCGGCGCCGTCGCCGATCTGGAGCCGGCCTTGGCAGAGGCCCAGCAGCGGGGGGCGGGCCGCGTCGTCATGCTGCCCGTGTCGGTCGCGTCGCACACGCCGTTGCTTCACGACGCCAGCGAGCGGTTCGGTGAGCTGCTTCGTCAGCGGATCACCGGGACGCGGCTGCCTCCAGGCCTGCGGCTGATCAGCGGCGTCGACGGCGCGCCCGTCTGGCGCCTCGAGGACGGACTGCGGAAGCTCGCCTTGCAGATCCGGCAGACAGTCGACTGGGCGGCATGCATGGATTCCTGCCGCGCCGCCCGCCCGCAGCGCGTGCTCGATTTGGGCCCCGGAGACGCCCTGGCGAGGATGGCCGGCGAGGCGATGCCGGACATCGCCGTCCGCAGCGTCACGGCATTCCAATCGCTGAACGGCATCCGCCATTGGCTCAATGCCTGACGCCGCGCCTTCAGCAAGACCAAGGTATAGGTCCCTCCCGACGAACGCAGGGCGTCGACGTCCCGATGTGCGATGGAGCGGCCTGCCGCCCCGAATCTAACCTGTGACGGCTTCGGAAATCACTGTCCCTGCCTGAACAGAGGAGGTCGACCATGCGCCGCAAATTGCTTCTCGCCGCCGTGGGGGTGGTGGCCGGGATCTCCAGCTCTCTCTTCGTCCTCGGCACTGATATTTTCGATCCCGTTTCATCCGCGGCGCCGATTCCGGTCGTGCCCCCCGTGGCCGTCGCCGAGGCGACCGTGACGAGGCAGGACGTGCCGATCGAGCTGGACGGGCTCGGCCGGGTCCAGGCCTTCAACACCGTCACCGTCCGCACCCAGGTCGAGGGGCAGATCCAGCAGATCGTCTTCAACCAGGGACAGACGGTGCAGCGGGGCGACCTGCTGGTCACGATCGATCCACGGATCTACCAGGCCAAGCTCGAGCAGGACCAGGCCACCTTGGCCCGCGACCAGGCGCATCTGGCCAATGCTCAGGCCAATCTCAACCGCTACAAGCCGCTGGAGCGCTCGGGCTACGCGACCGACCAGCAGGTCGACACCCAGCAGGCGATGATCGACCAGCTTCAGGCCTCGATCAAAGGCGACCAGGCGGTGATCGACCAGGACCAGGTCGAGCTCGGCTATACAAGGATCACGGCGCCGATCAGCGGCGTAACCGGATTCCGCCTGGTCGACGAGGGCAACGTCGTCCATCCGACCGACGCCAACGGCCTGGTCACCATCGCCCAGATCCAGCCGATCGCCGTCCTGTTCACGCTGCCGCAGGCGGCGCTGCCCGACATCCAGCGCCAGATGGCCAGCGCCGGGGCGGCCGGGCTGACGGTCGAGGCCTGGTCGCAGGATGGCGCGACCCGGCTCGACACCGGCAAGCTCGAGACCCTGGACAACACCGTGGATGCGGCCAGCGGCACGATCACGCTGCGGGCGGATTTCCCGAACGCGCAGAAGCTGCTGTGGCCGGGCGAGTTCGTCGAGGCCCGGCTGGTCCTGCGGGTGCAGCAAGACGGGCTGACGGTGCCCGCCGCCGTGGTGCAGCGTGGGCCGGCCGGTGCCTTCGCCTGGGTGGTGCGATCCAACGGGACCGTGGCGCCGCAGCCGATCCACGTGGCGCAGATGGTGCGCGGGACGGCGCTGGTCACCTCCGGCCTGACGGCGGGCCAGACCGTGGTCAGCGACGGGCAATACGGCCTGCAGCCGGGCGACACCGTGGCCGCGCGCAGCCCGGCCGAGACCACAGATGCGCCGCTGATGAACGCGCAGACCGACACGCTGGGGATCCAGCCATGAGCCGGAACACCGCGTCCAACGGCGGCCTCTCCGGCCCGTTCATCCGGCGGCCGATCGCCACCCTGATGCTGATGATCGGCCTCGTGCTGGTCGGCATCGTCGCCTATCGCTCCCTGCCGGTCGCGGCGCTGCCGTCGGTCGACCTGCCGACGATCCAGGTCACGGCGCAACTGCCCGGGGCCGACCCGGAGACCATGGCCTCCTCGGTGGCGACGCCGCTGGAGCGCCAGTTCGGCGAGATCCCCGGCCTGTCGCAGATGACCTCCGCCAGCGCCCTGGGCTTCACCCAGGTGACGCTGCAGTTCGACCCATCCCGCACCGTGGACTCCGCCGCCGGCGACGTGCAGGCGGCGATCAACGCCGCCGGCGGCGACCTGCCGAAGACCATGCCGACGCCGCCGACCTACCGCAAGACCAACCCGGCCGACACGCCGATCCTGATCCTGGCCCTGACCTCCGACACCCTGCCGCTGACGACGGTCGATGACTATGCCGAAAGCATCCTGGTGCAGAAGCTGTCGCAGGTGCCGGGCGTCGGGCTGGTCACCATCGGCGGGCAGCAGCAGCCGGCCATGCGGGTCGAAGTGAACCCGCAGCAGCTCGCCGCCCAGGGCCTGACGCTGGAGGACATCCGCACCGCGCTGTCCTCGATCACGGTCGACGATCCGAAGGGGACGCTCGAAGGCAAGCAGCAGGCCTATGCGCTGCAGACCAACGACCAGCTGACCACGCTCGCCAGCTACAATCAGGCCATCATCGGCTACAAGAACGGCGCGCCGATCCGGGTCAGCGACATCGGCCATGCCGAGATCGGCCCGGCCAACGACCAGCTGGCCGCCTGGTATGGCCGCCAGCGCGGCATCATCCTGGCGGTCCAGCGCCTGCCGGGCGCCAATGTGATCCAGACCGTCGACAGCATCCGGCGCGAGCTGCCGCAGCTCGAGGCGTCGCTGCCGCCGGCGATCAAGATCGCCGTGGTGTCCGACCGCACCACCACGATCCGCGCCTCGGTCGCCGACGTGCAGTTCACGCTGGTCCTGACCATCGGCCTGGTGGTGATGACCATCCTCCTCTTCCTGCGGAATGTCTGGGCGACGATCATCCCGGGGATCGCGGTGCCGATCTCGATCGTCGGCACCTTCGCGGCGATGGCCGTGCTCGGCTACTCGCTCGACAACCTGTCGCTGATGGCGCTGTCGGTCGCGGTCGGCTTCGTGGTCGACGACGCGATCGTGATGGTCGAGAACATCGTCCACCATCTGGAACAGGGCAAGACACCGCTGCAGGCAGCCCTGGACGGCGCCGGCCAGATCGGCTTCACCATCCTGTCGATCTCGGTGTCGCTGGTGGCGGTGTTCATCCCGCTGCTGCTGATGGGCGGCGTCGTCGGCAAGCTGTTCCAGGAGTTCGCCGTCACCGTCGCCGTCGCGATCGCCGTCTCGGCCCTGGTGTCGCTGACGCTGACGCCGATGCTCTGCGCCCGCCTGCTCAAGCCGGTGGCCGAAGGCCCGGCGCGGCACGGCCGGGTTTACCGGCTGCTCGAAGCCGGGTTCGAGCGCCTGGCCGCGGGCTACGAAGCGGCGCTCGACCGGGTGCTGCAGCACCAGCGCCCGGCCCTCCTGGTCATGATCGCGACCATCGCGCTGACCGGATACCTGTTCGTCACCATCCCGAAGGGCTTCTTCCCGCAGCAGGACACCGGCCTGATCGCCGGCGTCACCGAGGCGGCGCAGGACGTGTCCACCGGAGCCTTGGCCGAGAAGCAGCAGCAGGTCGTCGACGTGCTGCTGCGGGACCCGGCGGTCGCCTCGGTCGCCAGCTATATCGGGCCGGGCGGCACCAACCCGTCGCCGAACCAGGGGCGCATGTATATCTCACTGAAGCCGCAGGGGCAGCGTGGCCCGGACGCCACGGCCGACCAAGTGATCGCCCGGCTCGACAAGGCGCTGCAGCCGGTCACCGGCATCCGCCTCTACATGCAGGCCGCCCAGGACATCACGATCGGCGGCCGGACGGCCAAGACCCAGTACCAGTACACGCTGACCGACGTGAACGCGCAGGAGCTGGCGTCCTGGGCGCCCAAGGTGGTCGCCGCAGTGTCTCAGCTGCCCAGCGTCGTCGACGCGACCAGCGACCAGGAGAGCACGGGCCTGCAATTCTCGATCCAGATCGACCGGGACGCGGCGTCGCGCCTGGGCATCGCGCCGCAGGACGTCGACAACGCCCTGGACGACGCCTTCGGCCAGCGGGTCGTGACCAAGGTCTTCACCTCGCTCAACCAGTACTATGTGATCCTGGAGGTCGACCCGGCCTTCCGCCGCGGCCCCGACGCGCTGCAGTCGGTCTATCTGCGCTCCTCCGCCGGGCAGCCGGTGCCGCTGAGCGAGATCGCGCACCAGGTGCCGACGACGGCGCCGCTGGTGGTCAACCATCAGAGCCAGTTCCCGTCGGTCACGGTGTCCTTCAACCTGGCGCCGCACAGCTCGATCGGGACGGCGGTGGCCGATGTCGACCGCGCGGTGGCGGCGCTGCGCCTGCCGGCCAGCATCCAGGGCGCCTTTCAGGGCACGGCGCATGCCTATGAGACCGCCCTGGCCGGGCAGCCGGCCCTGATCGCGGCCGCGCTGGTCGCCGTCTACCTGATCCTCGGCATGCTGTACGAGAGCGCCGTCCACCCGGTGACGATCCTGTCGACCCTGCCCTCGGCCGGCCTCGGCGCGCTGCTGGCGCTGATGGCGGCGGGGATGCCGCTCGACGTGATCGGCATCATCGGCATCGTGCTGCTGATCGGCATCGTCAAGAAGAACGGCATCATGATGATCGACTTCGCCCTGGCGGCGGAGCGTGCGGGCAAGTCGCCGGTCGAGGCGGTGCGCGAGGCCTGCCTGTCGCGCTTCCGCCCGATCCTGATGACCACCATGTGCGCGATCCTGGGCGGCGTACCGCTGATGATCGGCACCGGCACGGGGTCGGAGATCCGCCAGCCCCTCGGCTACGCCATCGTCGGCGGGCTGATGGTCAGCCAGGTGCTGACGCTGTTCACCACGCCGATCGTGTACCTCTATCTGGGGCGCCTCGGCCGGGTGGTCCAACGGGTGCGGCAGGTTCTCAAGAGGACGTCACCAAAGATTCCCCAAGTCTGAGGAGAGAGATGAAGGGCTGATTTCAAGAAGATCAATTCCGTGCAGCAGTCGCGTCCCGACTGCGCGCGCCCGAATGGCCTCTGCGGCCGAATCTCGATTTTGCCTCAACGGTTAAGGAAATGTCCTGACTGGAGGAGCCCTGCCAATGGCCGGAATTGTCTAGGGCTTCGCATGCTGGCCCTGGCGCAGGAGGCTGGGCCGGGGAGCGGGGCCGGCGTCCGAAGCCCTAAACATAACCAGACACCGGACATCGACCGAACCCGCGGGATCCGGCCGTGCCGGCCAGTCCGGACACAAGGATCTCCGAGACCGGCCACCGGAAGGCCCTGCGCCGACGTCATCCGGATGACGCCGTCGATTGCCGGCCCGGTCAAGTTACACGCAAGGACCGTGGCGTCGATATCATCGTATAGTTTCGTGAAGGCGAGTGCTCGTGCACGTTTCATTTGTTACTGTGTTTCCATCGCGGTACTCGGAAGGGGCCTAAGCCTTCATTCAATTTGAAGGGGCTACGTACTCACTGAGCAATGGCCTTCTTATCTAGTGTACTGACCTAGAAGAATCACCAGAGGACTTGGAGAACAAGATGATGAAGCACCGAGGCTGAGTCATTTCGACCCCTAGGAGGATGTGGCGAGATGACTCAGTAAGACTAGACCAGTGTGAAGTGGACGCCGAGGGGTGAAGCCGATTGCGCATGCTCACCATGCGGTTCTTGGCTTTCCGGAATGAGCCTATCCATATCATTGATGCGGTTGCTCCTGCGGCGGCCAGCACGGTTCCCGGTCCGTCTATGATTGCGGCACCGGCGCGGACCAAGGACCTTCGACTGGGAAGGTGGTGCCGCGCAGGTTGAAGCCGGCCAACTTGGGGCGGCGGAAGCCGCGTATCCTGGCTCCGTGCTCGCAAGCGATTTTGTTCCTGCCCACGCGGAGGCAGGCTTGTGCTCAGGCTTGGTGGTGCTGGGCTCGGACTCGCCGCTCATCGTTCTCGGAAACGACGGTTTCTGAGAATTCTCAGCCGCTCACCGACGCTGCCTCGCGACCCGTGCCGTCGGATACGCCCGGGTGTCCACGCTCGACCAGTCCACCGACCTGCAGATCGAGGCGTTGCGCGCCGCCGGCTGCGAGAGGGTCTTTCAGGGGTCGTTTGCAGGAGAGGGCGAAATCCTACCCTAAGCACGGCCAGCGATAGTTGCCGGGTGAGTGTGATGTACCCCCA
>NZ_JASATH010000092.1:0-31063 GCF_038440215.1 Inquilinus sp. OTU3971
GCGCAATAAAACATTGCGTTTACGACTCGTCCCCGGGCCGGTGCAGGTGGCGGCCGGCTCCTCGCCGTCGCCGCGTCCTTGGTCCGTGCCAACCTGGCGTGTGAAATCGCGATCTTATGAGTATTGGACGTGGCAGCAGCCGCGTCGGGTCGACGCTGACGAATGCAGAATGCGCAGGACGGCGGCGGCGGCGTACCGAACGGCTCATCTGCCCAACCGCATAGCCCGATATTACCTTTATCTGATGTTTCATCTCATAGGGCGAATTTTTTGTTGAACATCGTGAGAAGAAATGTCCAACTGCGGCGTCCACTTCATATCGGGCCCTAATCATAGTGGGAAGGAATATTCATGGCCACTTTTACCGGCTCCAACAGCGCCGAAGTCTTACCCGATCTCATCATCGGTCCGGTCCAGGCCATCGGCAACGACTTCGTCGATGCCCTCGGCGGTGACGACGTCGCGATCGGCTGGTCCGGCGACGATGTGATCCGCGGCGGTGCCGGGGCGGACGTGATCATCGGCGGCCTGCTCAATGCCGCCGGCATCATCACCCTGTCGGGCATCGATGCGGCGGACTACACCACCTCGGTCGACGGCGTGACCATCGACCTGTCGGTGCTGGTCAGCCTGACCCTGCCGATCCTGGGCATCAACATCCAGCTCGCCGGCGCCTCGCAGGGCTTCGGCGGCGACGCCCAGGGCGACTATCTGGTCGGCATCGTCAACCTGATCGGCTCCAACACCGGCGCCGACAACCTCAGCGGCAGCGCCGCCGCCAACACGCTGAACGGCCAGGGCGGCGACGACACGCTCGACGGCCAGGGCGGCAACGACATCCTCCTCGGCGGCGCCGGGGACGACACGCTGGTCGGCGGCGGCGGCGCCGATTCGCTGCAGGGCGGCGCCGGCACCAACGACACCGCGGACTATTCCGGCTCCGCTTCGGCCGTGACCGTCGACCTGGTCACCGGCACCGGCAGCGGCGGCGACGCGCAGGGTGACACCCTGACCGGCGTCGAGAACCTGATCGGCTCGGCCGGCAACGATACCCTCATCGGCTCGGCCGGCGACAACACCCTCACCGGCGGCGCCGGGGCCGACGCCCTCACCGGCAATGGCGGCGTCGACACGGCCGACTATTCCGGCTCGGGCGCCGGCGTGACCGTCGATCTGATCGCCGGCACCGGCACCGGCGGCGATGCCCAGGGCGACACGCTCGCCAGCATCGAGAACCTGACCGGCTCCGCCTTCCGCGACGTCCTGCATGGCAGCGCCGGTGCGAACGCGCTGTCCGGCGGCGCCGGCAACGACATGCTCTATGGCGGCGCCGGCGCCGACACCATCAACGGCGGCGACGGGATCGACACGGCCGGCTACTTCGACTCCGACGCCGCGGTCACGGTGGACCTCGCGGCCGGCACCGGCACGGGCGGCCATGCCCAGGGCGATGTCCTCTCCAACATCGAGCGACTGGGCGGCAGCACCTTCGACGACACGCTGTCCGGCAATGCCGGCGCCAACGCGATCAACGGCGGCGGCGGCAACGACATCGTCGCCGGGGCGGGCGGCAACGACCAGCTCTATGGCGGCAACGGCAACGACCAGATCGACGGCGGCGATGGCTGGGACACCCTGGAAGGCGAGGCCGGTGACGATCAGCTGAGCGGCGGTGCCTTCGGCGACATCCTGCGCGGCGGTGGCGGCGCCGACCACCTGACCGGCGGCGACGGCTGGGACACCGCCAGTTACTGGAGCAACGCCGTGGGCGTCTCGATCAACCTCGAGACCAACGTCAACACCGGTGGCGACGCCCAGGGCGACACCATCGACAACGACGTCGAATACATCAACGGCAGCAGTCACGACGACGTCATGGTCGGCAACGCCCTCAGCAACGGGCTGATCGGGTTCGATGGGGTCGACACCCTCAGCGGCGGCGGCGGAAACGACACGCTGCGAGGGGGCAACGGCGCCGACGTACTGAACGGCGGCAGCGGCTCGGACTATTTCAGCTATACCGCCGTCTCCGACAGCACCGCCTCGGCCACCGACACGATCCAGGACTTCCAGCACATCGACGCGATCTCGCTGCGGTCGATCGATGCCGACGGCAATTCCGCCAACGGCGACACGGCCTTCAGCTTCATCGGCACCACCGCCTTCTCCGGCGCCGCCGGGCAGCTGCGCTACGAGACCTCCGGCGGCAACACGATCGTCTCGGCCGACGTGAACGGCGACGGTGCGGCCGACATGGTCATCAACCTCACCGGGGTGTTCACGCTGCAGGGCTCGGACTTCCTGCTGTGAGGCCACGGCGAGATCCTGTCCTGTAGCGTTCAGGGCCAAGGGATGACGGATGCGGTTGGTGCCGCATCCGTCGGGCCGCCGGAGGTGCCTGCCACGATCGTCGCCGGCGGGTGAGCGAGAGCCGCTGGGCATCCGGTCAGCGGCTCCAGCCCCGGCGCGCCGAGATAGCTGACGATTTATGCGTTTTGTATGGATCGCGAGAAGGGGCGTGGCCATCCAGCGGCACCAGCCTCTGGATGGTCACGGCGCTGCGCGCCTCGCCATGACGAAGAAGGGCCTGAGGAAGGGCCGTCGATATCACATCAGCCCGTTCCGCTTCAGGATCTCCGGCGCGTTCTCCTTGGTGATGGTCTCGGTCGGCAGGACGATGGTCTTCTCGACCTTCTCGCCCTTCAGCAGCTTCACCGCCTGGCGCAGACCCTCGGCGCCGGGGGTGGGGTACAGGAAGGTCGCCGCCAGCTCGCCCTTGTTGACCCAGACCACGCCCTCGTTCGGCAGGCCGTCGACGCCGACGAACTTGATCTCCTTCTCGCGGCCGGCATCCTTGGCGGCGAGATAGGCGCCATAGGCCATCGGGTCGTTGTGGCCGTAGACCAGGTCGATCTTCTCGAAGTTGCGCAGGGCGGTCGACATGATGTCGTAGGCCAGGTTCTGCTTCCAGTCGGCCGACTGCTTGTCGAGCAGGTATTTCAGCCCGGGCTCCTTGTCGGCGACCGAGTGGAAGCCGTTCGACCGGTCATGCGCCGGCTGGGTGCCGAGGCCGCCCCAGATCTCGACCACGTTGCCGGCGGCCTTGCCCGGGCCGCCCAGGGTCTTGACCACGAAGTCGCCGACCGCCTTGCCGATCACGACGTTGTCGCCGCCGATGAACTGGGTGTAGCCCTGGGTGTCGACGTTGCGGTCCAGCACGAAGACCGGGATCTTGGCCTCGATCGCCTTCTCCACCACCCCGGTCAGGCCCGCCGATTCCTTCGGCGAGATCAGCAGGGCGTCGACTTCCTGCCGAATGAAGTTCTCGACATCGGCGACCTGCTTCTCGGTCTTGTCCTCGGCGTCGGCGATCAGCAGCTCGACCTCGGGATGCTTCTCGGCCTCGGCCTTGATGTCCTTGTTGAACTGCACCCGCCACGGCTCCAGCGTCGTGGCCTGGGAGAAGCCGATGCGCCATTTGGCGGCGGCGCGGGCCGGGGCGACCCAGCCGTGGGGCAGGTACAGGGTGACGCCGGCGCCCAGCGCCAGCGCGGTCGTCTTCAACAGATCGCGACGGTTCATGGTTGCGTTCCTTCCCGATGGATCAGCGACGATCCTTGTTGGCCCGGCGCCTCGGATCGGGCGGCGGGGTCCCGCCGGGCTGCGCGCGCCGTGCGGAACGGCGCCAGCAGATCGGCCAGGTTGCGCTCCTGCAGCAGCACGGTGACGACGATGATCGCCCCCTTGAACACCAGCTGCAGGTTGGAGTTGATGTTGTGGAGCTGCAGGATGTTCGACAGCAGCCCGAAGATCAGGACGCCGACCAGCGTGCCGGCCAGGGCGCCGCGGCCGCCCATCAGGCTGGTGCCGCCGATCACCACCGCGGCGATGGCGTCCAGCTCCAGCCCCGCCCCGGCGTCCGGCTTGCCCTGGCGGTACTGGGCGACATAGAGGATGCCGGCCAGGGTGGCGAGCATGCCGGAGAAGGCGTAGGCCGCGATCTTCACCCGGTCGACCGGGATGCCGGACAGGCGCGCCGCCTCCTCATTGCCGCCGATGGCGTAGACGTAGCGGCCGAACACGGTCAGGCGCAGCAGCACCGCGAAGACCGCGACCGCGCCCAGGAAGAACAGGCCCGGCACCGGCAGCACGCCCCACAACATGCTGCGCAAGAGCTCGATGTCCTCGGTGGCGTTGGTCCCGGCATAGACCGGCAGCACGGCGCTGTCCTGGCCCGCGGTCAGGCGCGACAGGCCCAGCATGCCGACCATCATCGCCAGGGTGACGATGAAAGGCTGCAGCCGCCCGGCGACGATGATGGCGCCGCTGACCGCGCCGACCATCAGCCCGGCGCAGGGCACCGCCACCAGCAGGGCCGGGACGCCGAATTTGGTGCCGACCTGCGGCACCAGCCACACGGCCACCAGCGCCGCCAGGGCCAGGCCGGCGGCACCTGGCACCCAGCCGTCGCGCAGCGGGTCGCGCGTGCTTTGCCGCCGGGCGCCGACCGGCCCCTCCCGGTGCCGCAGCCCGCGACCGAGGAAGCGGACCAGCAGGAAGGCGGCCAGGAAGGCGACAGCGATCGCGGCCGGCACGGCGACGCCGGCGGCGCTGGTCCAGCCATCCTCGGTCAGCAGCGTCGCGGTCAGCACCGTGCCGAAGGCCATCACCGACCCGACCGACAGGTCGATGCCGGCGATCAGGATCACCACAGTCATGCCGACGGCGACCAGGCCGGTGATCGACACCTGGCGCAGGACGTCGGTCAGGTTGCCATAGGACAGGAAGATGTTGCGGCCGCTGCCGCTGACCGGCGAGAAGGCGATGCCGATCAGGAGGATGACCAGCAGGCCCCAGTACAGCTTGGTGCGGGACAGCAGACGCAGGACGCTCATGGCACGGTCTCGGGCGTGATCTGGATGGGGCGGGAAGCATCGCGGGCGCCCCTGGGCGAGGCGAGGTCCATGATCGCCTCCTGGCTGGCCTCGGCGCGGGGCAGCAGGCCGGTCTGCCGGCCCTCGCACATCACCAGGATGCGGTCGGCGAGCAGCAGCAGCTCCGGCAGCTCGGAGGAGACGAGGAGGACGGCGATGCCCTGGTCGGCCAAGGCGAAGACCAGGTCATAGATCTCCTTCTTGGCACCGACATCGATGCCGCGGGTCGGCTCGTCCAGCAGCAGCACGCGCGGCGCGGTGGCCAGCCACTTGCCGATCACCACCTTCTGCTGGTTGCCGCCGGACAGGCGCCCGGCTGGCTGAAGCGGCCCGGTGCAGCGCACCCCCAGCCGGCCGATGGTGCCGCGTGCCAGCTCCGCCTCGCGCCCGAAGCGGCGCAGGCCCAGGCGGGCCAGGACGGACAGCGACGGCAGGGCCAGGTTGTCGCGGATCGAGGCGCCGAGCAGCAGGCCGGTGACCTTGCGGTCCTCGGTCACCAGCGCCAGGCCGTGGCGCTTGGCCGCCGCCGGGTCGTCGATCGCCACCGGCGCGCCGTCGATCCGGATGGTGCCGCCGCGGCGGCCGCGGGCGGAGCCGAAGATCGTCTCCAGGATCTCGGTGCGGCCGGCGCCCAAGAGGCCGGCGATGCCCAGGATCTCGCCGGGCTGCAGGTCGAAGCCGACGCCGTCCAGCACCCGGCGCCAGCCGCCGCGCCGGCCCGGCACCTCCAGCGACAGGTCGCGCACGGACAGGACGGGCCGGTCGCCGGCGCCGCCGCGCCCGGCCGGATGCTCGGCCTTGGCCAGCTCGCGCCCGACCATATGGGCGATGATCCGCTCCCGCGTCAGCGCGGCGATCGGGGCGGTGACGACATGGCGGCCGTCGCGCAGGATGGTGACGCGGTCGGCCAGCTCCATCACTTCGTCCATCCGGTGCGAGATGTAGACGACCGCGACGCCGTCGCGCGCCAGCTGCCGCACCACCGCGAACAGGGTGGCGCATTCCGCCTGTGACAGGGCCGAGGTCGGCTCGTCCATGATCAGGATGCGGGTGTCCAGCGACAGCGCCTTGGCGATCTCGACCAGCTGCTGCTCGCCGACCCGCAGGCTGCCCACCCGCGCCTCCGGGTCGACGGCGATGCCCAGCCGGCGGATCAGCCGCGCCGCCGCCGCGCGCAGGGCCGGCCCGTCGACGAAGATGCCGCCGCGCAGCGGCTCGCGGCCCAGGAAGATGTTCTCGGCCACGGTCATGCCGGGCACCAGGTTCAGCTCCTGGTGGATGATGGCGATGCCGGCCTCCTCGGCGTCGCGCACCCCGGCGAAGTGGCGCGGCACGCCGTCGACCAGGATGGTGCCGTCATAGTCGCTGTAAATGCCGGCCAGGATCTTCATCAGCGTCGACTTGCCGGCGCCGTTCTCGCCCATCAGCGCGTGGATCTCGCCCGGGAACACGTCCAGGCCGACGCCGTGCAGCACCGTCACCCCGGCGAAGGCCTTGCCGATGCCGGCGGCCTGCAGCACCGGCGTTGCGGCGCTTGTCTCTGCGGCTGAACTCGCCACCTCTCCTCCCTCTCTTGTCGCGGACGGCTGCGGCCGCCCGGCACGTCGGTTCAGGGCGACGCCCCGTCCACCGCGTCCTTGAAAGCTTTCATCCTCCGGCGTGCCGCGGTCTTTCCGGGCGGCGCGGCCGTGGTCTCGCGCGTGATCAGCGGCGCCGGCAGGCGGATATGCTCGGCCGGCCGGTCCGGCGCCTCGAAGGCGGCCGTCAGGATGCGCCACGCATGGCCGGCCAGCGCCTCGGTCGGCTGCCGGATGGCGCTGACGAAGGGGCGCAGCACGGTCAGCCAGGCGAAATCGTCGAAGGCCAGCAGTGACAGGTCCTGCGGGATCGACATCCCGGCATCCTGCACCGCCCGCAGCACGCCCAGCGTGGCGACGTTGCTGCCGGTGAATACGGCGGTCGGGCGGCCGACGGAGGTCAGGACGGGCAGCACCCCGGCCCTGGTCTCCTCCTCGGTCATGCCGGGCAGCAGCACCCGGGCCCGCCGCTCCAGCCCGGCGGCGCGCATCGCCGCCAGGAAACCCTCGACCCGGGCGGCGCTGTTCCACAGCCGGGTCGAGTTGATGACGAAGGCGAGGTCGCGATGGCCCAGTCCCAGCAGATGCTCGGTGCCCAGCCGGGTGGCGGCGGCATTGTCGACCGCGACGGACGGGAAATGATCCTGCGCCGCGACGCGGTCCAGCACCACCACCGGGATGCGGTGGTGCCGCATCTCGCGCTCGGTCTCGGACCAGTCGCGGGTCGGGATGATGACCAGCCCGTCGACCCGCCGCGACAGCAGCGCCCGCACCCGCTCGTGCTCGCGCTCCGGGTCCTCGCGCGAGGTGACGATGATCACCTCGTAGCTCTGCGACAGGGCGATGTTCTCGAGATGCTCGACCAGCTCGTTGAACACGATGTTCAGCACATCGGGCACGACGAGGCCGATGGTGCGGGTGCGCTGGCGGCGCAGCCCGGCGGCCAGGCTGTTAGGGCGATACCCCAGCGCCTCGGCCGCCTCCAGCACCCGCCGGCGGCTTTCGGCCGCGACCCCGGCCTTGCCGTTGAACACGTTGGATGCCGTGCCGAGCGAGACGCCGGCGCGCGATGCGACCTCCCTGATCGTCGTCTTCCGCTGCGACATGGCACCAGTATGAAACGTTTCATATTGGAGTCAATACACCCTCAAGGCACCCGTGCGGAGGACGCGGTGGCGTCCCGCACCGTTCCCGTCTAGGCAGGGTTCGCGATCTGGAGGATCCGATGACGGCGAGCGTGCGGGCGATCTCGGGGGTCGGGGGCAAGGGCCCCGCCTGCTTCCTGGTGGAGGCGGCCGGGATGCGCCTGCTGCTCGACTGCGGCGCCGGCCCGGATGAGGGCATGCGGCCCGACCTGTCCGGCCTCGGCCCGATCGACGCTATCCTGCTCAGCCACGCCCATCCCGACCATGTCGACGCGCTGCCGGAGGCCGCGGATCGCTTCGGCCCGATGCCGGTCTATGCCACTCCGCCGGTGCTGGACGCCCTGCCGGAAGGGGCGTCGGCGGATCGGCGGCCGCTCGCCCTCGGCCGCAACCGGCTGCTGGGCGGACTCACCGTCACCTGCGGCCGCTCCGGCCACGCGCCGGGCGGGGTGTGGCTGCATCTCGTGATCGGCGGCGGGCTGTTCTATGCCGGCGACATGGGCTTCGACTCGGTGGTCTTCGCCGTGGATGCGGAGCCGCCGGCGGCGCGGGTCGCGATCCTCGACGCCTCCTATGGCGACGACGACACGCCGCACGGGCAGCGCCTGGCCGCCTTCGCCCCGGTCTTCGCCGCCAAACGGTCACTGCTCCTTGCCCCGGCCGGCGGGCGTGGCCCCGAAATGGCGCTGGCCGCGGCGGCGGCGCATGAGCGCAAGCCGGCGGTGTGCGACGCCAACCGCGCGATGATCGACCGGCTGATCGACGATCCGGCCTGGCTGCGGCCCGGCGCCGGCACGATGCTGGATTCCCTGCGCAGCCGGATCGAGCCGATCGACTCGGTCGAGCCGCCGCCGGAGCGGGCGATCATCGCCGCCAAGCCGAACGCCACCGGCGGCGCCGCCAAGCCGCTGCTGGAGGGCTGGGGCCGCGACGATGGCCCGGTGGTCGCCACCGGCTATGTCGCCGCCGGCACCCCGGCGCGCCGGGCGGTGGAGGAGGGGCGGGCGATCGCGCTGCGCTGGCCGGTGCATCCGCGGCTGTCGCAGAACGCGGCGCTGGCGAGGAGGCTCGGCGCCGAGACGGTGATCCCGGCCTTCGGCGCCGCCCGGTATCGCGACGCCTGGGCCAAGGCCTTCGCCCCCGCCCGCATTGCCCTCGACGAGACGGTGGAGATCCGATGACGCCCTTCCTGTTCCTGCGCCATGGCCAGAGCACGGCCAACCGCGACGGCGTGATCGCCGGCAGCACCGACGCTGCCCTGACCGAGCTGGGCGAGGCCCAGGCGCGGGAGGCCGCGATCGCGCTGGCCGGGGCCGGCATCCGCCGGATCGTCTCCAGCCCGCAGAGCCGGGCGCTGCGCACGGCCGAGGCCGTGGCGGAGTCGCTGGGCCTGCCGGTCGCGACCGATCCCGGCCTGGTCGAACGCCATTGGGGCGCGTGGGAGGGGCGGCTGGTCGCCGATCGGCCGGACTATTTCATGGTCCCCGAGGGCGGCGAGAGCTGGGAGGTCTTCCGCGACCGCGCCTGGGCCGCCTGCGAGCCGATCCTCGCCGCCGGGCCGGCGCCGCTGCTGATCGTCGCCCATGCCGGCATCATGCGAGTGCTGCGCTCCCGGCTGGGGCTGGGCTTCGAGGGCAAGGGCGTGGCCAACGCCCTGCCGATGCGATTCACCCCGCCGGAGACGGCAGGCTTGCCCTGGCGGGTCGAACCGGTCACGAAACTGCAACCGGAACCTGCTAGCACCCCAGCCATTGTCTAAAATTCTTGGGATCGACGCACATGCTCCCCCGCCTCCTCCTCGCCGTCGCGACATCTGCCATCCTGGCCACCGTCTCCGCCGCGGCCCTCGCCGCGCCGGGATCGCTGATGATCTATACCTCGACCCCGAACGAGGCGATGACGGCGCTGGTCGCCGAGTTCAACAAGGCGCATCCGGAGGTGAAGGTCGAGTTCTTCCGCTCCGGCACCACCGAGGTGCTGAACAAGCTGCAGGCCGAGTTCGCGGCCGGGTCGCCGCAGCCCGACGTGGTGTTCATCGCCGATGCGGTGGCGATGCAGCAGCTGAAGGATGACGGCCGCCTGCTGGCCTATGCCGACGCGCCGATCGCCGGCTTCCCCGACGGCTTCGCCGATCCGGACAAGACCTATTTCGGTACCAAGCTGATCCCGACCGGCATCGCCTGGAACACCAAGTCCGGCGCGCCGGCGCCGAAATCGTGGAGCGACCTGCTGTCGACCGCGGCCAAGGACCAGGTGATCATGGCCAGCCCGCTTTATTCCGGCGCCGCGGTGATCCATGTCGGGACGGTCGCGGCGCAGCCCGGCATGGGCTGGGACTATCTCGACAAGCTGGCGGCGAACGGCGCGGTCGCCGGCCAGGGCAACGGCACGGTGATGGAGGCGGTGGCCACCGGCCAGAAGTCCTACGGCATCATCGTCGACTTCATGGCGCTGAACGCCAAGGCCAAGGGCTCGCCGGTCGACTTCGTCTATCCGTCGGACGGCGTGTCGGTGGTGACCGAGCCGGTGGCGATCCTGAAGTCGGCCGACGACGTCGCCGACGCCAAGACCTTCGTCGACTGGCTGCTCTCCGATGACGGGCAGGCCTATATGGCGAAGCAGGGCTACATCCCGGGCAAGCCCGGCGTTGCCCTGCCGCCCGGCCGCCCAGCGGCCTCGGCGCTGAAGCTGATGCCGGTCTCGGCCGAGACTCTGGCCAAGGGCGTCGACGAGAACAAGCGCAAGTTCAGCGACGCCTTCGGCGGGTGAGGGGGAGACCGGCGCCGGCGAGGCATGGTACGGGAGGCCACGAGATCGCCGACCAGAGTGCCATCGGATCCGTGAGCCGTTCCTTCGCATCGACCCTGCCTGCCGTCGGTCTCCGCCGCTGGGGCGACCCTGTCCTGGCCGGGGCGGCCGGCGCCTATGTGCTGCTGGTCTGCGCCCTGCCGATGCTGCGCCTGTTCGCCGAGGGGCTGGCGCAGCCGGAGGCGGCGCTGGCCATGCTCGGCGGCCGGGCGACGCTGCGGGCGCTGCAGAACACCCTCGTCTCCGGCCTCGGCTCGACCCTGGTCTCGGTCGTGGTCGGCGGCGGGCTCGCGCTCGCCATCGGCCTGACCGACATCCGCCGCCGCGGCGTGCTGGCGCTCCTGTGCCTGCTGCCGATGCTGATCCCGCCGCAGATCGCCGCCCTGGCCTGGATCCGGCTGCTGGACGCCGGCTCGCCCGCCCGCGCCCTGCTCGACGCCGTCACCGGCCGCTGGCCGAACCACCCGCTCTATTCCGGCGGCGGGGTGGTCTGGATCATGGGGCTGGAGCATGCGGCGCTGGTCTTCCTCGCCGTCACCGCCGCGATCCGCGGCCTGCCCTGCGACCTGGTCGAGGCCGCGCGGGCGGCCGGCGCCCGGGGATCGCGGATCCTGCCCGGCATCCTGCTGCCGCTGCTGCGCCCGGCCTTCGTGGCCGGTGCCGCTCTGGCTTTCGTCTCGGCGATCGGCAATTTCGGCGTGCCGGCGCTGCTGGGCATTCCCGGCCGCTACAGCGTGCTGACCACGCTGATCTACCAGCGGCTCAGCGGCTTCGGCCCGTCGGTGCTGGGCGAGGTCGCGGCGCTGGCCCTGGTGCTGGCCGTGCTGGCGGCGCTCGGCCTCGGGCTGCAGCGCTGGGCGGCGGCGCGGGCACCGGTGCTGGTCCGCACCGGACCGACCGGCCCGGTCTTGCCGCTCGGCCGGGCCCGCCCCTGGGCGGAGGCGGCGCTGTGGCTGATCGTCGGCGTGCTCTCCGTCGCGCCGCTGCTGGCCTTGCTGGCCTCGGCCCTGGTGCCGGCGCTGGGGGTGGAGCTCAGCCTCGACTCCGCCAGCCTCGACCAGTTCGGCTACATCCTGTTCCAGCACGACGCCACCCGCCGCGCCTTCCTCAACAGCGCGCTCTTGGCCGCCGCGGCGGCGCTGGCCACGGCGGCAGTCGGGCTGGTCCTGGCCTATTACGCCGAGGCCCGGCGCTGGCGGGCGATGCGCTGGCTCGACACCCTGGCCGACCTGCCCTATGCGCTGCCCGGCGTGCTGACCGCGATCGCCGCGATCCTGCTGCTGCTGCGGCCGCTGCCGCTGCTCGGGGTCAGCCTCTACGGCACGCTGTGGATCATCCTGGCCGCCTATCTCGGCCGGTTCCTGGCCCTGGCGCTGCGGCCGGTGGCGGCAGCGATCGCCCAGGCCGACCCGGCGCCGGAGGAGGCGGCCCGGCTGGCCGGCGCCCGCGGGCCGCGGCGCCTGCTCGGCATCCTGCTGCCTGCCGTGGCGCCCGCGGTTGCGACCGGCGCCATCCTGGTGTTCCTGACCGCCTTCAACGAGCTGACGGTCTCGGCCCTGCTGTGGTCGCGCGGCAGCGAGACGGTCGGGGTGATGGTGTTCTCGCTGCAGGCGGAGGGCGCCGCCACCGCCGCCTCGGCCGTCGCGGTGCTGACCGTGCTGGTCACGCTCGGCCTCGCCGGTGTCGCCACCCTGTTCGCCCGCCGCCTGCCCAGGGGATCGCTGCCATGGCTGCCGTAGACATCGAGCGCGTCGTCCGCCGCTTCGGCCCGCGCGTCGCGGTCGACGGCGTCGACCTCCAGGTGGCGCAGGGCGAGTTCCTGGCGTTGCTCGGCCCGTCCGGCTGCGGCAAGACCACGCTGCTGCGCCTGCTCGCCGGCTTCGACGCGCCCGATGGCGGCACCATCCGGATCGGCGGCCGGGTGGTGGCGGGAGAAGGCGCGATGGTGCCGGCGGAGGAGCGCGGCATCGGCATGGTGTTCCAGTCCTACGCGCTGTGGCCGCATATGACCGTGCGCGAGAATGTCGACTATGCGCTGCGCATCCGCCGGCTGCCGGCGGCGGAGCGGACGCGGCGCACCGATGAGGCGCTGGCGGCGGTCGGACTGACCGACCGCGCCGAGGCCCGGCCCGAGACCCTGTCCGGCGGCCAGCGCCAGCGCGTGGCTTTGGCCCGCTGCCTGGCGATGGCGCCGGCGCTGGTGCTGATGGACGAGCCCTTGGCCAATCTCGACGTGCATCTGCGCGACGCGCTGCAGGCCGAGTTCCGCCGGCTGCACCGGCAGCTCGGCGCCACCGTGGTCTATGTCACCCACGACCAGGCCGAGGCGATGGCGCTGGCCGACCGGATCGCGGTGATGGACCACGGCAGGCTGCAGCAGGTGGCGCCGCCGCGGCGTCTCTATGCCGAGCCGGCGACGGCGATGGTGGCGGATTTCGTCGGCCGCGGCATGGTGGTGCCGGTGACCTGGCGCGGCGGCGCCGGCCACGGCCTCAGCGCCGTCGAGCTGTGGGGCCATGCGGTGCGGCTGCGCAGCGGCCCGGGACCAGCGTCGCAGGCCGCCTGCCTGCGGGCCGAGGGGCTGGCGGTCGATCCGGTGGAGGGCATCCCGGCGCGGCTGGAGCGCGCCGTGTTCGAGGGGGCAGTGACCATCCTGCATTGCCGGCCGGACGCCGATCCCGGCCGGGTGCTGCGCGTCGCCCATCGCGGCGCACCGCCGGAGGAGGGGGCGGCCCTCCGCCTCAGGGTCGAGGATGGCTGGCTGATGCCGCCTGAGGCCCGGGCGATGGCGGCGGAGTGACCCCCGCCGCCGCGGTGGTGAACGCCGCCCGTTACGGTATGACCTCGCGGGTCAGCCGGGAGTCCCAGGGACACCAATGGCAGCCCGGCAGGAAGGCCCCGCACGCTTCGTCGAGATGGTCCTCCACATACATCATGTTCGCGTCGCAGACCTCGATCGCCTGGGAGAAGAAAGAGATCGAGTCGGGATCGAGATAAAAATTGAATCTCGGGTTGTAGGGCTGCTGCCGTTTGATGAGCCGCCCGTGAACGTGAATTTCTTGCTGTTCCTTTCCAGACAGGATGTCACGAGCTTTTTGTATTTTGTTGTCATCATTAAGCTGTATGATGAATTCCACGCCTGGGCTTGATTGTTGCATGAATGCGAAGAAGGCAGGCATTTTTCATTCTCCCAGAGTTATTAAGTTACAATGATAAATCTACTGGTAAATCGAACTTGGTAATTAGGGTATGTGTGTACTTGTCATGAGTCAATTGCTGAATATTGAATAAAGAATAATATTTTATGCAATATTTCGTTGTATTCCAAATATCGATACCGGGCTCATGGCCGCACGCGCCGGCCCTGGATTGCTTCGTCGGTTTCGCCTCGTCGCAATGACGGTGAGGGCGCTGTGAAAAGGTCTCGCTTGCGGGAGAGCCGGTCCGACGCCGCCGTTTGCCGGCCGCGGCGGGGCGGGCTATGGTCGCGCGCCCGCCGCCAATACGAACGACCATGCCGCAGCCCCGCCCGATCGGCCGCATCAACTGGATCGGCCTGTGGACCCTGACCGCCAAGGAGGTCCACCGCTTCCTCAAGGTCGCGACCCAGACCATCGCCGCCCCGGTCGTCACCACGCTGCTGTTCTATGCGATCTTCGCGCTCGCCCTGGGCGGTGCCACGCGGCAGGCCGCCGGGGTGCCGTTCCTGCAGTTCCTGGCGCCCGGGCTGATCATGATGGCGATGGCGCAGAACGCCTTCGCCAACACCTCCTCCTCGCTGATGATCGCCAAGATCCAGGGCAACATCGTCGACGTGCTGATGCCGCCTTTGGCACCGGCCGAGCTGGCGGCCGGCTACGTCGCCGGCGGCGTCGTCCGCGGCCTCTTGGTCGGGACGGTGACCTGGGCCGCGATCCGGATCTTCGTGCCGATCGATCCGGTCCATCCCGGCTTCGTGCTGTTCCACGGCCTCGCCGCGTCGATGATGCTGGCGCTGCTCGGCGCCATCGGCGGCATCTGGTCGGAGAAGTTCGACCACATCGCCGCCGTCACCAACTTCGTGGTGACGCCGCTGGCCTTCCTGTCCGGCACCTTCTACTCGCTCGACCGGCTGCCGCCGGCCTGGCACTTCGTCGCCCATCTCAACCCGTTCTTCTACATGATCGACGGGTTCCGCTACGGCTTCATCGGCGTCAGCGACGGCACCCTCGCGGTCGGCATCCTGGTCCTGCTCGGCGTCAACGCGGCGCTGCTGGCGCTGCTGCTGCGCATGCTCGCCACCGGCTACAAGCTGAAGGCGTGACGGTGCAGGTCCCGGCGGCGGCTGCCCGCCCCGCGGGGGCGGCTCGCCCGGCGGGGGCGGCCCGCCCGGTCCGGCGCTTCGGCGCGGTGCACTGGCTGGGCCTGGCCACGCTGTTCCGGCGCGAGTTCCGGGCCTATCTCAAGGACTGGCCGGAGACGGTCATCGCCCCGACCTTCTCGATCCTGCTCTATGTCGCGGTGTTCGCCGTCGCCTCGGGTGAGGCGACGGGGGATGCGGCCGGAGCGCCCGCCTGGGCCGGGCCCGGCGGCCTGCTGCCGTTCCTGGCGCCCGGGCTCGTCGTCCATGTCGTGATCCTGCGCGCGGCCGAGGCCACGGTCTACAGCATCACCTTCCTCAAGGTCGAACGGCTGGTCGGCGACATCCTGATGCCGCCGCTGGCGGCCTGGGAGGTGGCGGCCGGCTACGCCCTGGCCGGCACCGCCTCCGGCCTCGTCACCGGCCTGCCCTGCCTGATCGCCCTGCTGCTGACCGCCGGCACCGGCGTCGCCGACCCGGCGCTGCTGGCGCTGGTGCTGCTGCTCGGCGCCTTCCTGCTGGCCGCCGCCGGCACGCTGGTCGGGCTGTGGGCGGAGAAATGGGACCAGGCCGCCGCCTTCTTCGGCTTCCTGCTGATCCCCATGACCTTCCTGTCCGGCGTGTTCGCGCCGGTGGCGCTGCTGCCCGAACCGCTCGCCGCCGTGGTGGCGCTGAACCCGGTCTATTACGCGATCGACGCCGCCCGCATCGCCTTCGGCGGCGCCGGGGCCGAGCCGGTCGGCCGCAGCCTCGCGGTGCTGGCCGCCAGCGGTGCGGCGCTGTGGGCCTGCGCCGCCCTCCTCATCGCCCGCGGCTGGCGATTGAAGCCCTAAGCTCGCCTATTGTCGGACATGATCTTGTCCTGATCTCGGCCTCATCATTTCGGATATTGTCCTACGCCCGTGGACGACGGCGCTTTATTCAAAATTGTATCGATTTCAGCAGTGGGTCATCGGGATTTCACCGAAGAATCGACTGGACAGGGAACGTATTGTGCAGTGCAATGTTGATAGCTCTACCCGCCGGATTGTTTCGCCGCGTCAGGCATCGAATTGCGTAAGGGAGAGGTTCCGTGGGCCAGGCCATTCCTTCCACCAGCGACATTGTCATCAGCGCCTACGAGGCGCGCCGCGCCGCGGGCGCCGATGAATGGACGGCCTGCGACGCCGCGCTCGAGGCGTTCCGCAGACGTCACCCGGAAGCGTCGTCGGACCTGGCCAACACCTTCATCGCCGACGTGCTGCGCGACTACACCGCCCGACATTGAGGCGGCATTAGATCCGACATATTGCATTGCAGCGAAGTCAGGCGGCGCCGGACGCCGCGCCTGACTTGGATTGCCGGCCGGCTTCTGCCGCCACCTCGCGGCACAGCCGGAACTCGCTGCCCAGCCCCCGCGCCCGCTCGAACAGCCGCTCGATCATCGTGATCCGCGCCGCCCGGCCGACGCCGAGATCGGCGCGCGGATGCAGGGTCATGCAGGCATAGCCGTCGGTGGCGAGCAGCGCGTCCCACGCCTCGATCATGAAAGCCTCGGCCCGCGACTGGGTCAGGCGCTGGCCGAAATGGGTGGCGTCGGTCAGGCCCTGGCTGACCGGCAGCTCGACCATCCCGGCGCCGCCGTCGCCGTCCAGCGGATAGGGCGCGTCGTCGTCGATGAAGCTGCTGTCGTAGCGGTAGCCCAGGCGCTGCAAAATCGGGATGGTGCGGTTCGACAGCGTCCCGGTCGGGGCCCGGAAGCCGACCGGCGCCGTGCCGCACAGCGCGGTCAGCCGGGCCTGCGCCTCCTCCAGCACCGTATCCTCGCGGTCGCCCAGGCCGATATGGTCCTCGAAGGCCAGGCCGTTCGACGCCACCTCGTGGCCATCGGCCAGGCAGCGCTCCAGGAGGGCGCGGCAGCGCTCGGCCTCGAACACCGGCCAGAAGAAGGTGGCCTTGATCTCCGACCGGCGCAGCGACTCCAGCACCCGGGCCAGGCCGATGCGGTAGGTGTAGCGGCCGAGGCCCAGGCGGCCGAACAGCTCCACCTCCGGCACCGAAGCGGCCTCCGGGCCGACGCCGTGGACATTGACCGTGACCAGGGTGTTCATGGGCGCGGGTTCCTCCAGGCGCCGGGATCGGCCAGGCAGTGCTCGGCCAGCGTCCTCATGCGCAGGGCCGCGATGCCCGGCCGGGCCTGGGCGTGGCGCAGGAAGGCCTCGACCGCCGCGGCCCGGGCCGGCACGCCGGAGCCGCCATTGGCCTCCGGATGGATGATCAGCTGGACATAGCCGTCGCCGGCCTCGATCGCCGCCAGCTCCTGGATCCAGTTCTCCAGCACCTCCGACGCCAGCGCTCGGCCGATGGCGTACATCGGGTGGTCGTCCAGCGACACGATGTTGTTCGGCAGGATGGCGAAATCCGACTGCCCGGCCTCTTCCGGCAGCAGATAGGGCAGGTCGTCATCCTTCTCGCTGGCGTCGTAGCGATAGCCCAGGCGGCGCAGCACCGGCAGGGTCAGGCGGCTCTTGCGGCCGGAGGGCGAGCACCAGCCGACCGGGGCCTCGCCGACCGTGTCGGCGATGATCCGGTGGGTCTTCTCCAGCAGGGCCGGCTCGGAATCGCCCAGGTCCCAGCCCTCATGCTGGTAGCCATGCGCCGCCAGCTCGTGGCCGGCCCTATGGATGTCGCGGTACAGCTCGGGCCAGGTCTCGACGTCCTGGCCGCAGACGAAGAAGGTGGCCGGGATGCCCAGCCGGTCGAACATGTCGAGATAGCGCCGCACGCCGCGCCGGATGGCGTAGCGGCCGCGGCTGTGGATGCCGAGCGCGTTGAGGCCGCGCCCGGCCTCCTCCGACGGGCCGTCGACATGGACCGTGACGCACAGAACGGTCCGGGCGCCGCCCGGCCAGCGCGTTGGCGCCGCCATCGCTCGTCTCCGATTTTGATATCGTGTGAGACACAGACTGGCACGCGATCGGCGTGGCGATCAATATTATAGATAGACAAAGTACATCGCATCGGATGACCGGCCGTGCCGTGTATGCTCGCGGACAGGCCCGGCCGTGATCGGGTTCGTCACAGGCTGCGCCGGACCGATCGATGACCCCTTCCGAGATCCCACCGCGGACCGCCCGGCTGGTGCTGGTGACGCCGGATGGACGCGTCGTCGGTGCCCTGCCGCCGGTCGCCGCGACGACGCCGTGGTGGCAGGAGGCCGGGCCGGTGGTCCGGGCGGTCCGCGACCGCTTCGGCATCGACGCCACCATCCTGCGGCTCCTGGAGACCGAGCGCGACCGGCCGCATGGCGGCGCGGTGACCTATCTGGCCGAGGTCGCCCGGCCGGTGCCGGCCGAGCCCTGGGCCGGCACGCTCGACGAGCAGCCGCTGCGCCTGCCCTATGCCCGACTGGGCGGCCCGGCTGCGGACCTGGCCTGGGCCCGGCGGGTGCTGGACGGGCACGGCCTGCGGCCCGCGGGCGCGCCGGTGCAGGTCCGCAGCTGGAACCTGTCCAGCATCTGGCGGATTCCGGTCGAGGGGCAGGTGGCCTGGCTGAAGGCGGTGCCGCCCTTCTTCGCGCATGAGGGACGCCTGCTCGAGCGCCTGGCCGGCGGGCCGGTGCCCAGGCTGCTGGGGCAGGAGGACGGCTGCGTCCTGCTGGCCGAGATCCCGGGCGAGGACCTGTACGAGGCCGGGCCGGCGCAGCTGCTCGTCATGGTCGCGCTGCTGGCCGGCCTGCAGCGCTCCTGGCAGGGGCGGGTCGAGGAACTGCTGGCGCTCGGCCTGCCGGACTGGCGCGCGCCGGCGTTGGAGGCGGCGATCGCCGCGGTGGTGGAGCGGACGGCGGATGAGCTCGCGGCAGCCGACCGGGCGGTGCTGGCCGGATTCCTGCGCAGCCTGCCGCGCCGCTTCGCCGATATCGCCGCCTGCGGCCTCGACGACACGCTGGTGCATGGCGATTTCCACCCCGGCAATTGCCGCGGCGAGGGCGCGGCGATCACCCTGCTTGACTGGGGCGACAGCGGCGTCGGCCATCCGCTGCTGGACCAGCCGGCCTTCCTGACCCGGATCCCGGGCGAGGCGGTCGGGCCGGTCCGAACCCATTGGCACGAACGCTGGCGCGCGACCGTGCCGGGTTCGGACCCGGACCGGGCCGCGGCGCTGCTGGCGCCGGTGGCGGCCGCCCGGCAGGCGGTGATCTACCGGGGTTTCCTGGACCGCATCGAGCCGGCGGAGCGGGTCTATCACCGCCCCGACCCCGCCGACTGGCTGGGCCGGACCGCGGCGATCCTCGGCGGATAGACCGATGGGTCACCCCCGCGGGGCGTGCTTGTTCAGGATGCGCTGCAGCGTGCGGCGGTGCATCTTCAGCCGGCGTGCCGTCTCCGACACGTTGCGGTCGCACTGCTCGAATACGCGCTGGATGTGCTCCCACCGCACCCGGTCGGCCGACATCGGGTTCTCCGGCGGCGGCGGCAGCTTCTCGTCCGGGTTCAAGAGCGCCGCCTCGATCTGGTCGGCGTCGGTCGGCTTGGCCAAGTAGTCGACGGCGCCGGCCTTCACCGCCGCCACCGCCGTGGCGATGTTGCCATAGCCGGTCAGCATGATCACCCGGCTGTCCGGCCGCGCCTCATGCAGCACCGGCACGATGTCGAGGCCGTTGCCGTCACCCAGCCGCAGGTCCAGCACCGCGAAGGCGGGGGCGACGCGGCGGGCCAGGTCGATGCCGGTGGCGAGGCCGTCGGCGGTCACCACCTCGAAGCCCCGTTTCTCCATGGCGCGGGCCAGGCGGGTGCGGAAGGCGACGTCGTCGTCGACGATCAAAAGGCTCTTGGCCGCGTCGCGCGCCGGCAGCGGCGCCGGCTGTTCGGCGGTGAGGGTGGCAGGAGAGATGGTCATACCCAGGTCCTTTCTTTCCTCTCAAATTTGTGTCGCGGCCACGCAACTGCAATAACCGCGCCCCCTTGCGGGCCATTCGAGAAGGACAATTGGGCCCCGCTGTGCTCGAGCAGCGTGGCCGCGATGAAGATGCCGAGACCCATATGGTCGCTGTCCTCACCGCGGCCGGAGACATAGGGCTCGCCCAGCCGGCCGAGCAGCGCCAGTGGGAAGCCCGGGCCGTCGTCGATGATCTTCAGCACCACGGTCTTCGGTCCATATTCGGCGGCGATCTCGACCCGGTTTCGCGCGAACTGCAGCGCGTTCTGGATCAGATTGCCCAGGCCGTGGATCAATTCCGGCGTCCGCCGCAGCTGCAGCGCCTGGCCCGGCGGGCCCTCGGCGGCGGTGATGAACAGGCGGCGATTCTCGGCATGCAGGTAGCTTTCGGCCGCCGCGCCGGCCAGCGCCGGCAGGGTCATCAGCCGGAACGGATCCTCGTCGTCCGGCTCCGGCCGCCGCGCCAGCTCGGTCAGAATGTCGCGGCAGCGATTCACCTCCTGCTCCAAGAGGGCGATGTCCTCGGCCATCGGGTCGTCGGCCGGCACGTCGCGCCGCATCTCCCGCGCGATCAGGGTGATGGTGCCGAGCGGCGTGCCCAGCTGATGCGCCGCCGCCGCGGCCAGGCCGCCCAGCAGCGAGATCCGCTGCTCGCGCTCCAGCGCCATCTGGGTGGCGGCGAGCGCGTCCGACACCTGCCGGGCGTCGGCCGCGACCTGCCAGACATAATGCGAGACGAAGATGATCGAGATGCCCATCGCCAGCCCGACGCCGAGATGGTAGGGCGAACCGCTGGAGGGCATGCCGCCCGGCAGCGGATAATGCCAGAAGGCCAGCAGCACGACGCCGGCGATGGCCAGGCCGGTCAGCATCATCGTGCTGCGGTAGCTCAGCAGCGTGGCCGACACCGTCAGCGGTGCCAGCATCAGCACCACGAAGGGGTTCAGGAGGCCGCCGGTGAGGAACAGCAGCGCCACCAGCTGGCACATGTCGTAGCCGAGATAGAGCGCCGCGTCCCGCTCCACCAGGCGCAGCCGCCACTTGCCCTGGACGAAGGCGGCGACGTTCAGCGCCACCGAGATGGCGACGATCGCCAGCGCTGGCCACAGCGGCAGCTCGTAGCCCAGCCAGTAATGCACGAACAGGATGGTGGCGGCCTGACCGGCGACGGCGACCCAGCGGATCTTGATCAGGGTGATCTGGCTGATCCGCGCCCGCATCCGCCGGCCTGGGCTTACCTCGGGCGCTTCCGGCAGCGGCCGCAGCGCGGGGTCGCGCCCGAGCTCCGCCGCCGGCTTGATCCCGGCCCCCTGGTCATTTTCACCCTGTCCGTCCATTCTCGCTCCATGCTCTCCGACGGCGTCATCATAGCGGAGCGCCTGTCCAAGCGCTTCCATCCCGGCGCCGCGCCCGCGGTCGACGGCATTTCCTTCGTGGTGCCGCGCGGCTCGACCGTCGCGCTGCTGGGCGGCAACGGCGCCGGCAAGACCACCACGATCTCGATGCTGCTCGGCCTGCTGCTGCCGTCGGGCGGCCGCATCACCGTGCTCGGCCACGACATGGCGCGGGACCGCTGGGCTGTCCTGCCCCGGATGAACTTCTCGAGTCCCTATGTCGATCTGCCGCACCGGCTGACGGTGCGCGAGAACCTGGCGGTCTATGCCCGGCTGTACGGCGTGCGCGACCGCCGCAGCCGCATCGCCGAGCTGGCCGGGCTGCTGGACCTGACCGGGTTCCTCGACCGGCCCTCCGGCAAGCTCTCGGCCGGGCAGAAGACCCGGGTGGCGCTGGCTAAGGCGCTGGTCAACGCGCCGGAGCTGCTGCTGCTCGACGAGCCGACCGCCTCGCTCGACCCGGACACCGGCGACTGGGTGCGCGGCATGCTGGAGCGCTACCGGGCCGAGCGCGGCGCCACCATCCTGCTGGCCAGCCACAACATGGACGAGGTCGAGCGACTGAGCGACCAGGTGCTGATGCTGAAGGCCGGCAGGATCGTCGACCAGGGCTCGCCGGCCCATCTCATCGCCAAATACGGCCGCACCGACCTGGAGGAGGTGTTCCTCGACATCGCCCGCAGCCGCGGCGCGCTGGGGCAAGCGGCGCAATGAGCCGCACCCTCGCCTCGCCGACCGCCCTGCGCGGCTCGTCCTCGGGCCGCATCCTGGCGGTGATGCTGCGCCACCTCTACATCCTGCGCGGCTCGATGCCGCGGCTGGTCGAGCTGATGTACTGGCCGACGGTGCAGATGGTGGTCTGGGGCCTGATCACCGAAAGCCTGGCGCCGGCGATGAACTGGCAGGCCCAGGCCGCCGGCGTGCTGATCTCGGCGGTGCTGCTGTGGGACCTCTTGTTCCGGGCCCAGCTCGGCATGTCGATCTCCTTCCTCGAGGAGATGTGGAGCCGCAATCTCGGCCATCTCTTCGTCAGCCCCTTGCGACCCTGGGAATGGGTGGCGTCGCTGATGGCGATGAGCCTGATCCGCACCCTGGTCGGGGTGGTGCCGGCGGCCGTGCTGGCGATCCTGCTGTACCACTGGAACATCTTCTCGCTCGGCCTGCCGCTCTTGGCCTTTTTCGTCAATCTGATCGTCACGGGATGGGCCGTGGCCCTGGTGGTGCTGGCGCTGATCCTGCGCTACGGCATGGGGGCGGAGGGGCTGGCCTGGGCCATCGTCTTCGCCATCTCGCCGATCAGCGCGATCTACTATCCGGTCTCGGTGCTGCCCGGCTGGCTGCAAGGCGTGGCCCTGGCGCTGCCGCCGACCCATGTGTTCGAGGGCATGCGCGGCCTGCTGCACGGCCAGGGCTTCGACACCGGCCATTTCCTGGCCGCGATCGGCCTGAACGTGATCTGGCTCGGCCTCGGCAGTGCCGCCTTCCTCTGGGGCTTCCACACCGCCCGCAATCGCGGCTCGCTGCTGCAGCAGGGGGAGTAGGGCCGGCCTACAGGAACCCCCGCACCCAGCCCAGCTCGCCCATCGCCTGCCAGACGGCGCCGGCGGCGATGGCGAGCAGCAGGGCGGAGGCCGCGAGGGCGATGCAGAGCAGGATGCCGTCCTCCTCCAGATAGGCGATGGCGAGCAGGGCGATCGCCAGGGCCGGAGGGACGTTGCTCAAGGGAATCGGGGCCAGCAGCAGCAGGCCGAGCAGCAGCACCACCGGGCCGACCGCCCGCTTCGTCACCTCGAACGGCATCGGCCAGCGCGGATGGATGAAGCCCTCGATGGTACGCAGTGCCGGCACGGCGCGGCCGAGGGTGCGTGCCAGCCCTTCGGTCCGCACGCTGCGCTCGGCGACGCGGCGGGGGAAGGCCGGGCCGGCGTGGCCCAACATCATCTGCACCGCCAGGATGGCCAGCAGCGGGGCGACGATGGCGGATGCGCCCGGCATCGCCCCGAGCAGCGCCAGCAGCAGCATGACCAGGCCGAAGGAGCGGTTGCCCAGCCGGTCAACCAGCCAGCGCAAGGTCACGCGCTCGGCATCGGCGTCGCGCAGCAGGCCGTCGAGCAGGGCGGAGGTCGGGATCCGGGCCGTCATCTCGCCGGCAGGATACCCGAAGGCTCTCTCGCTGGGAGTCAATCCTGGCCTCAGGGGCCTGGCCTCAGGGGGCTTGGCCTCAGGGGTAGGATCCCAGCGTCGCCGCCAGGCGGTTCGCCAGGCCGCAGGCCTTGGTCCTGCGGCCGGGGCTGAGCCGGGCGGCCAGGGTGCGGTATCCGGCCGCGGCCGCGGCGCGCTCGGCGCCGGTCGCCCGTGCCGCGGCCACCAGGAACCAGGCGCCGGCGCGGACCTGGTCGCCCGAGGCCGCGGGGCTGTCGGCGTAGAGCTCGGCCAGCCGGAGCTGGGCGCGCGGCAGGCCGTTGCCGGCGGCCAGCAGCAGCCAGCGCAGCGCCTCGGCCCGGTCGCCGGGGATGGTGTAGCCGTTGTCGTCGACGCGGCTGTCGCTGATCACGCCGAGATTGTACTGCGCGGCCGCGTCGCCGGCCTCCGCGGCGCGCCGCAGCGCCCTCAGATCGGAGGTCGCCGGGACCAGGCGGGGCGGTGCTGCCGGATCAGCCGGCGCGCTCACGCCGCCAGTCCCAGGGCGGCCCTTGCGATCCGGCAGGCATCGTCGCCCGGCACGCAGTCGCGGCAGACCACCGGCCGGTCGGCATAGACCATGCAGCGGGTGGACCGGCCGATCTCGCCCTCCAGGGCGGAACAGCGGTCGCCGTCGCAGCGCATCCGGTCATCGTCCCGGTAGCGCTGGGGAACGCGCTCGATCTCGGCGTCGCTCTCGGTCCAGAACCGCGGCCAGTCGCGGGAAAAGGCGCAGCAGGCGCCGCAGGCCTGGCAATCGAACACCGCGGCCCCGGCGTGGGACATCTCGCCCATCTCAGCCCCGGTCAGGCGCTGCGCTGCTTGCGCGGGGTGCGTTGCATGGCGTCGGCGCTGCGCGGCACCTGGGAGAGGTCGGCCTCGGGCACCATGCGCTCCTCCAGCCCGACCACGGCCCGGACCCGGTAGAGCCGGCCGGAGGATTCGCTCGGGTAATGCGCCACCACGGTGTAGGCGCCGGCGATCGCGGAGCTGGGGCTGGGCCGCCGCCAGATGTAGACGGTGCTGCCAATAGCGTATCGGTTGTTGGTCATTCCTGCATTTCTGCGTCCGGCGGGGGGACGCGGTAAGGGGCGGCCCGTCCATCGCGTCGCGGCCTTGAACCGGCGGGACGCATGTGACCGCAAGTGCACTCCGTCGCCGCGGGCACTCTGCGCATCGGGCTCTTAATAATCCTAAGATAATATAGCCTAGAACGAATCCGGAAGCGTGTCTGCAAAAATCGTCCAGGCCCGTGTCTTCAGGTATATCGCAAGATGCGGTTGGCGGCTGCAGCGATTTGATTTTTTCGCCACGGCCTGGAAATTTGCAGCCGGCGGTGCCATGGCCGGTGATTTCGAAATATTATCTGGTCAAGCTGGGGCGGCGGGGCCATGCTGGCCGGCGAACCAACAAGGACATCTCGACATGACGGCAGGTGAAATCCGCCTCCCGGCGTATGGCAAGGACCCGGGGACCGCGAAGGCGGCGGAGCGCCAGGCCCGCGAGGCGCGCCAGGACGCCGAACGCTATGCCCGGCGCGGCAACATGACCATGCATGCGATCTCGCTGCAGGCGGCCCGTGAGCTCGAGGAGGCGGCCGCCGCCCATCGCGGCCCGGCGCCGAAGGAACGCCGTTGACGGACAGCAAAGGGTTGCCGGGCCGGAAGAGACCGATGGCGTTCTACAAGCTGTATCCGCGCGACTGGAACGACGAGAGCTGGCGCGGCGAGACCCGGTCGGTGCTGATCGTCCGGGCCGGGAGCGAGATCGAGGCGCGGGCCACGGCCAGCGCCTGGGACATGCCCTCCGACCACGCCGAGCAGGCACGGTGGTCGAAGCGCTGGACCTCGCCCGAGGTGACCCGCTGCAAGGAGCTGGCCGGGGACGGCGAGCCGGAGGTCCTCCTGGCCGGGCGGCGACGCCGGCCGTGACCTCGCGTCCCTAACCCTCCGCTAGCACCCTTCGCGCCACCGCCAGGTCGATGTTGCCGCCGGTCAGGATCAGGCCGACGCGCTTGCCCTGCATCCGCCCGCGTTCCTGCAGCAGCGCCGCCAGGGCCGCCGCGCCGGCGCCCTCGGCCAGGTTGTGGGTGTCGGTCCAGTAGGCGCGCAACGCCGCGGCGACCTCGTCGTCGGTCACCCGCACAATCCGCTCGGCGCCCGCCCGGATGATGGCGAAGGCCTCGGGGTCCGGCACCCGGCAGGCCATGCCGTCGGCGAAGGTCTGCGCGGTCTCGGTCGTCACCACTCGCCCGGCCTCGAGCGACAGCGCCATTGCCGGCGCCTCGGTCGAGACCACGCCGACGATCCGGGTCTTCAGGCCCAAGAGATCGCGGGTGCGGATCAGGCCGGAGATGCCTGAGCCCATGCCGATCGGCACATAGACGGTGTCGAGGTCGGCCACCGCCCGGAACAGCTCCAGCGCATAGGTGGCGGCGCCGCGCATCAGGTCGGGATGGAAGGCCGGCGCCATCTCCAGCCCGCGCTCCCCGGCCAGGTGCCGGGCATGGCCATAGGCCTCGTCGAAGTCGCGGCCATGCTCCACCAGCTCGGCCCCGAAGGCGCGCATGGCGGCGTTCTTCTCCACCGAATTGCCCTGCGGCACGACGACGGTGACGGCCAGGCCGGTGCCGCGCGCCGCGAAGGGCAGGCTCTGGCCGTGATTGCCGCGCGTCGCCGTGACGATGCCGCGCACCTCCGGCCGGCGGCGGCGCAGCGCGTCGATGAAGACCAGCCCGTTGCGCGCCTTGTAGGCGCCGATCGGGGTGTGGTTCTCATGCTTGACCCAGACCTCGCAGCCGGTGCGCGCGGCCAGCAGCGGCCAGGCGAATTGCGGGGTCGGCGGCATGGTCGCATGCACCAGCCGGGCGGCATCCTCGAGGGCGGTCAGGTCGAACATGGGTCGGCGCTCCGATGTCGGGATTGACCCCAGCATCGGCGGAGCGGATTGTGTGGGTCAATGAAGACATTGTCTGGCAGACAAGAATGTGGGTCCCAAGCCTGGAAGGGCGCAGCCCGGTCCGCTACCTCGCCATCGTCGAGGCGCTGGCCGACGCCATCGCCGCCGGCGACCTGCGGCCCGGCGAGCGGCTGCCGACCCATCGCGACCTGGCCTGGAAGCTCGGGCTGAACGTCAGCACCGTGACCCAGGCCTATCGCGAGGCCGCGCGGCGGCACCTGGTCTCGGGCGAGGTCGGGCGCGGCACCTATGTGCTGGCCGCCAGCCGCGAGGCCGCGCTGTTCGGCCTCAAGTCGGTCGCGGCGGCCCATGGCGTCCAGGGCGGCCCGGCGCCGATCGACCTGTCGACCAATGTCCCGGCGGTCGACCCGGATAGCACCGACCTCGCCGCCGCCTTGGCCGCGGTCGCCGCCGAGGGCCGGATCGACGCCGCCCTGGCCTATCATTCGCCGGCGCTGCTGCGGCGGGCCGGGATTGGCGGCGCCGCCTGGCTGGCCGCGCGCGGCCTGCACCTCAGGCCGGCCGATGTGGTGCCCTGCGCCGGGGCGCAGGCGGCACTGACCGCGGTGCTGCTGCAGCTTTGCGCCCCCGGCGACCCGGTGCTGGTCGAGGATCTGGCCTTCCCCGGCCTCAAGGCGGCGGCGCGCTGGCTGCGGCTGCCGCTGCACGGTGTCGCCATGGACGGCGAAGGCGTGCTGCCCGAGGCGCTGGACCGCGCCGCCCGCGCCACCGGCGCCAGGGTCGTGGTGCTGGTGCCGAACCTGCAGAACCCGACCGGCGCGGTGATGGGCCCGGCGCGGCAGGCCGAGATCGCCGCGGTCGCCCGCCGCCACGGGCTGTGGCTGGTCGAGGACGACGCCTATGGCGCGTTGACCGACCGGCCGCCGCTGATGGCGCTGGTGCCGGAGCGCGGCGTGCTGGTCACCAGCCTGTCCAAGACCGTGGCGGCCGGGCTGCGCTTCGGCGTGGTCGCCGGCGCCTGCGCCCCGGTGCGCGACCTGGCCGGGCAGATCCACGCCACCAGCTGGCCGCTGGCGCCGCTGATGGGCGAGGTCGCCTGCCGCTGGATCGAGGACGGCACCGCCGCCCGCCGCCTGGCCTGGCAGCGGGCGGAGATCGCGGCCCGGCACGCCCAGGCCCGGCGCGCTTTGCCCGGGCTGGTGCCGCCCGACCGCGTGCCCGGCCCGCATCTCTGGCTGCCGCGGGACGGCGATGCCGGCGCCGTGGCGGCCCGCTGCCTCGCCGCCGGGGTCGAGGTGGTGGCCGCCGATGTCTTCGCGGTGACGCGCGAGGCGCCGCAGGGCCTGCGCCTCAGCCTCGCCGCCGCCAGCAGCCGGGCCGAGCTGGCCGAGGCGCTGGCGAGGCTGCGCGGGGTGCTCGACGCTCAGAACGGCAACAAGGAATCCCTCAGCGTGTCCCGCAGCGAGAACACCGTGCCCTCGTCCTGATAGGGGATCTGGCGGCCGGCGCTGAGGAACACGCCCTCGACCCGCCATTTCAGCTCGCCGCGGCGGCCGATCGTGGCCAGCTGGTCGACCAAGCCGAGGCCGGAGCCACGCATCGGCACCGACACCTCGCGCTCGCCGCGGGCCGGCAGCAGGAAGGGCCGGTCGGCCCGGCCGCTGCCGAATTCGCGCCCGTTCAGCTCGATCGCCACGGTCATGGCGTCGACCTGCAACCCGGTGCCCGCCTGCTCCTCGACCCGCAGCAGCGCCTCCCAGCGCTGCTCGAACATGGTGGCGTCCAGGGGCCGCAGGTCGATGATGCCGACCCGGGGCGGCGGCGGCCCGGCGAAGGGCGCGGCGCAGGCGGCGAGGGCGCCGGCTGGCAGCAGGGCGAGAAGGCGGCGGCGGTCGATCGGTCGGCGTGTCGGTCGGTTCATGGTCCCCGAGGCTCGGTGGCGAATCTGTCAGCGACATGGCATCGGCGGCGGCACTCGGCTAGCCTCGCCCATCGCCGCGCCACCCGGGGGAATTTCGCATGGCACCGACCGACCGCCCGTCCTGCATCGCGCATTGGACCGAGATCGAAGGACCGGACGACAGCCACTACAAGGGCGACGACGAGCTGATGAGCATCGGCGCGCCTCTCGCCCGGCATTTCGGCCTGACCCGGATCGGCATCCACCACGAGCGGCTGCCGCCCGGCCGCCGCACCTCCTATCCCCATGCCGAGAGCCATGAGGAGGAGTTCGTCTATGTCCTCGAGGGCACGCCCGACGCCTGGCTCGACGGCGTGCTGCACCGGCTCAAGCCCGGCGACGCGGTCGGCTTCCCGGCCGGCACCGGCCAGTGCCACAGCTTCATCAACAACACCGAGGCCGAGGTGCGCCTGCTGGTCATCGGCGAGACGCCGAAGCCGGAGAACCGCATCATCTACCCGCGCAACCCGGAGCGGAAGCCGATGCGGACCGACTGGTGGGACGACGCGCCGGCGCGCCCCATGGGCGACCATGACGGCCTGTCGGACAGGGTCCGGGCGGCGCGCCGTAAAGCCGAAGACTCGAAATAATATTAGCATCTTGTCTCCAAAGAATTCGCATGGTATTATAATTCTGCAATAATACTATATGCACAGATCTGGATTCCACTGCGCAGCCTGAAACCTGCGCTTTGCCGAAGCAGATCTGATGCGGCCGCGAAGCGCGATCCTCCAGACTTGCGGGTCTGTTGCCGATACAGCTGCTGCGCGGGACTGGGGCGGGCTGACCGCCGCTGTGGAGCAATCACGACTGCTGGAGGGCACCCTTCGCCCTTGCGTCTGCGCGGATGCGTCCGCGCGGGACTGTTTCGCCCGGCCGGCGAAGCGTGCGGTGGCGTCTGTCCGGTATCCGCCTTCGACGCAGGCTCAAACACGTCATCAAGGAGGAAACCATGGTCGCGATTTTCGGGACGCTCTTGAACGACGTCCTGTTCGGGTCGGCGGTCGCCGACATCATCTGGGGGCGCGGCGGCAACGACACGATCTTCGGCCTCGCCGGCAGCGATGTGCTGATCGGCGGCGCCGGCAACGACGTCCTGAACGGAGGCCTCGGCGTCGACACGATGATCGGCGGCGACGGCAACGACACCTATGTCGTCGACAACGGCGCCGATGATGTCAGCGAAAGCGGAACCGGGATCGATACGGTCAACGCCTCGGTCTCGTTCAGCATCGCGGCCGACGGGCTGGTCGAGAACCTGACCCTGCTCGGCGCCGCGGTGGTCGGCGTCGGCAACGCCCTCGGCAACACGATCCAGGGCAATGCCGCGAACAACGTGTTGGCCGGCCTGGGCGGCAACGACAGGCTCCTCGGCTTCGGCGGCAATGACAGCCTGGATGGTGGTGAAGGCAACGACCGGCTCGACGGCGGCGTCGGCGCCGATCTGATGACCGGCGGCAACGGCAACGACACCTATGTCGTCGACAACGGCTTCGACAATGTGAACGAGGCCGGCACCGGCATCGACACGGTCGAGAGCGCCATCAGCCTCAGCATCGCCGGGGATGCACTGGTCGAGAACCTGACCCTCACCGCCCTGGCCGCGATCGTCGGCATCGGCAACGTCCTTGGCAACACGATCGTGGGCAACGCCGCGAACAACACGCTGAACGGCCTCGGCGGCAACGACACGCTTCTCGGTCTCGGCGGCAATGATTCACTGATTGGCGACGAGGGTGCCGACCGGCTCGACGGCGGCGCCGGCGCCGATCTGATGAGCGGCGGCAACGGCAGCGACACCTACGTCGTCGATGCCTTCGGCGACAATGTGAACGAGGCCGGCACCGGCATCGACCTGGTCCAGAGCGCGGTCAATTTCAATCTCGCCGGGGATGTCCTCGTCGAGAACCTGACCCTGACCGGCGGCGCGGTCTTCGGCTTCGGCAACGCCCTCAACAACGTGATCCAGGGCAACGCCGCGAACAACACCCTGGCCGGTGCGGCCGGCAACGACACGCTCCTCGGCCTCGGCGGCAATGACAGCCTGAGCGGTGGCGAGGGCGCCGACCGGCTCGACGGCGGCTCCGGCAGCAACCTGCTGACCGGGGGCAACGGCAGCGACACCTATATCGTCGACGACGCCGTGGCCGACAACGTCAACGAGACCGGCACCGGCATCGACCTGGTGCTGAGCTCGGCCACCTTCAGCCTGGCCGGGGACGCGTTGGTCGAGAACCTGACCCTGACCGGCGCGGGCGCGATCAGCGGTTTCGGTAACGCCCTGAACAACAGCATCATCGGCAACCTCGCCGACAACGTGCTGTCCGGCGGCTTCGGCAACGATGTCCTGTCGGGAAGCGGCGGCGACGACGATCTGGTCGGCGGGGCTGGGAATGACAGCCTGTTCGGCGGGACCGGGGTCGACGTGCTCACCGGCGGCCTGGGGGTCGATCTCCTGATCGGCGGGGCGGGCCCCGACAACTTCGTGTTCACCGGCGTGGCCGACTCGCCGGTCGGCACGCCCGACGTGATCGGCGATTTCGTCGAGGCCGGCGACACCGACTTCATCGACCTGTCGGCGATCGACGCCAACACTCTGTTGCCAGGCAACCAGGCCTTCACCTTCGTCGGGCTGTTCTTCCCGAACGATCCGGGCGAGGTCGGCTTCGTCCAGGTCGGCGGCAACACCTTCGTGCGTGGCAACGTGAACGGCGGCGCCGTTGACTTCTTGATCCAGTTGAACGGCCTGCATGCCCTGACGGCCGCGGATTTCATCCTGTAGCGGCTGCGCTTCGGGGGGGGCGGGCCGGCGCCCCCCAGCCGGACAAACAAACGCGGGGGGGGGCCGCCCCCCCAGGTGGCCCAAGCCCGCGAAGGGGCTTTTGGGGG